>NZ_JBHUXV010000258.1:0-5055 GCF_042669125.1 Streptomyces sp. NPDC057253
GTCCGGCGGCTCGGCCCCTTCAACAGTGCCCGGCTCTGGACGCCGGCCGCTGCGGGCGGACACCCCCCACCCCGTCCCCTGCGCGCCGTACGCGGCCAACGGTCCGGTGGGGGCGGGCGCGGCGGCCAACGGTCCGGTGGGGGCGGATACGGCGGCTAACGGTCCGGTGGGGGCGGATACGGCGGCTAACGGTCCGGTGGGGGCGGATACGGCGCCCAACGGTCCGGTGGGGGCGGATACGGCGGCTAACGGTCCGCTGGGGCGGGCGTGACTGCAACTCCTCAGGGGCGCGGGGAACTGCGCGACCAGCCACGACGGACCCGCACCCGCCCCGCAACCGGACCCGGCACCCCAGTAGGTGCCCGGCCCAAGCCCAGCGCAGCGGGGGCGCGGGGAACTGCGCGACACGCCACGACGGACCCGCACCCGCCCGACAACAGAACCCGGTACCCCCTTAGGCGCACAGGACCCGCCACCCCTGACCGCGTCAGATTCGTTCGAGCACCTGTGCCAGCAGGGAACCCATCCGCGTCGCGCTGTCGCGGCCCGCCTGGAGGACCTCCTCGTGGTTGAGGGGCTCGCCCGTCATCCCCGCGGCGAGGTTCGTGACCAGGGAGATGCCCAGGACCTCCGCCCCCGCCTCGCGCGCAGCGATCGCTTCGAGGACCGTCGACATGCCCACCAGGTCCGCGCCGATGACGCGGGCCATCCGGATCTCCGCCGGGGTCTCGTAGTGCGGGCCGGGGAACTGGGCGTAGACGCCCTCCTCCAGCGTGGGGTCGACCTCCTTGCACAGCGCCCGCAGGCGCGGGGAGTAGAGGTCGGTCAGGTCGACGAAGTTCGCGCCGATGATCGGGGACGTGGCCGTGAGGTTGATGTGGTCGCTGATCAGGACCGGCTGGCCGGGGCGCATGCCCTCGCGCAGGCCGCCGCAGCCGTTGGTGAGGACTACGGTCTTGCAGCCGGCGGCCACGGCGGTGCGGACGCCGTGGGCGACGGCGGCGACACCGCGGCCCTCGTAGTAGTGCGTGCGGCCGAGGAAGACCAGGGCGCGCTTCGCGCCGATCCGGTACGAGCGGATCTTGCCGCCGTGTCCCTCCACCGCCGGCGGCGGGAAGCCGGGCAGCTCGGTGACCTGGAACTCCGCGTCGGGGGCACCGAGCGCGTCCACGGCCGGTGCCCAGCCGGAGCCCATCACGAGGGCGACGTCGTGGGTCTCGGCGCCGGTCAGTTCGCGCAGGCGGGCGGCGGCGGCGTCGGCGGCGGCGTGCGGGTCGCCCTGGATGTCGTCCGGAAGAAGAGATGCGTTCACGCGGATGAGGGTAGCCGGTCCGGGCCTACGCGCGTAGATGACAGAGCTGACGGGATGGCGATCGTTGTCTTGTTGTTTCCGACCAAAGCGTGGGACGCCGGTGACTGGTGGTTCAGCAGGGGCGCTTGCGCAGTTCCATCACGTAGTCGTGCGGCGCGCCCGCGGATTCCGCCGCGTCGGCCACCTCGCCCAGGTAACGGGCGGAGGGGAGGCCGCCCTCGTAGCCGTTCAGGACGTACGTCCAGGCCTGCTCCTCGCCCTCCAGCGTGTGGATCCGGACCCGGGTGCGGCGGTAGATGTCCAGGCCCACGCCCTCCCAGCGGTCCAGCGAGTCGTCGTCGGCGGGCGCGATGTCGTAGAGCGCGACGAAGACCTGGCAGAGCGGGTCCTCGACGATCGTCGCCAGCGCCCCCTCCCAGCCCATGTGCTCGCCGCCGAAGGTCAGCCGCCAGCCGTTCAGCCACCCCGTGGCACGCATCGGCGAGTGCGGGGCGCGGCGGGTCATCAGCCGCGCGTCGAGGTTGCCGGCGTAGGCGGCGTAGAGCGACATGCGTCGAGGGTACGGCAGCCTTCCCCGGCGTCTCTCCCGTAACAGTGGCATCTCGGGGCGCCCCCCAGGCCGTAGGACCGCGGGGCGTGCGGGACAATGGAGTACGTGACTCGGATCGTGATCATCGGTGGCGGACCCGGCGGATACGAGGCGGCCCTGGTGGCCGCCCAGCTCGGCGCGGAGGTGACCGTCGTCGACTGCGACGGCCTGGGCGGGGCGTCGGTGCTGACCGACTGCGTCCCGTCGAAGACCCTTATCGCGACGGCCGAGGTCATGACGACCTTCGACTCGTCCTACGAGGAGCTGGGGATCATCGTCGCCGACGACACCCCACCGCTGGAGCAGGCCGCCCGAGTGGTGGGGGTCGATCTGGGGAAGGTCAACCGCCGTGTGAAGCGGCTGGCCCTCGCTCAGTCGCACGACATCACCGCCTCCGTGACGCGTGCCGGTGCCCGGGTGCTGCGCGGGCGTGGGCGGCTCGAAGGCATGCAGGCCCTCGACGGGTCCCGCAAGGTCGTCGTGCGGGCCGTCGACGGGAGCGAGGAGACGCTCGTCGCGGACGCGGTCCTCATCGCCACCGGCGCGCACCCCCGTGAGGTCCCCGACGCGCAGCCCGACGGCGAGCGGATCCTCAACTGGACCCAGGTCTACGACCTCGACGAACTCCCCGAAGAGCTGATCGTCGTCGGGTCCGGTGTGACCGGTGCCGAGTTCGCCGGTGCCTATCAGGCGCTCGGGTCCAAGGTGACGCTCGTGTCGTCCCGGGACCGGGTGCTGCCCGGGGAGGACCCGGACGCGGCCGCCGTCCTTGAGGACGTCTTCCGGCGGCGCGGCATGAACGTCATGGCCCGCTCCCGTGCCCAGTCCGCCAAGCGGGTCGGGGACCGGGTCGAGGTGACGCTGGCGGACGGTCGGGTCATCAGCGGGTCGCACTGTCTGATGGCCGTCGGTGCCATTCCCAACAGCGCCGGGATGGGTCTTGAGGAGGCCGGGGTCAAGCTGCGCGAGTCCGGGCACATCTGGACCGACAAGGTGTCCAGGACGACCGCGCCCGGTGTCTATGCCGCCGGTGACGTGACCGGTGTCTTCGCGCTCGCCTCCGTCGCCGCCATGCAGGGCCGTATCGCCATGTACCACTTCCTCGGCGACGCGGTGGCCCCGCTCAACCTGAAGACCGTCTCGTCCAACGTCTTCACCGACCCCGAGATCGCCACCGTCGGCTACTCGCAGTCCGACGTCGACGGCGGCAAGATCGACGCCCGGGTCGTGAAGCTCCCGCTTCTCAGGAACCCGCGCGCGAAGATGCAGGGCATCCGGGACGGCTTCGTCAAGATCTTCTGCCGGCCGGGCACCGGGATCGTCGTCGGCGGTGTCGTCGTCGCGCCCCGCGCCTCGGAACTGATCCACCCCATCTCGATCGCGGTCGACAACAATCTGACGGTCGAACAGATCGCGAACGCGTTCACCGTTTACCCCTCCCTTTCGGGCTCGATCGCCGAGGTGGCACGGCAGTTGCACACGCGCAAGGAGACCGGGGGAGCCTGACGGCCGAAAGCGATTCCTGCCTGGTCACAGGGAGTTGTCGACCATTCGTGCGGCATAGTCGGGGAGATTAGGCCCTATACCACTTCCCGTCCTACTGTGCGAACAACTTCGGTAATTCGGCGCATACTGCTGAAACCAGACGGTCGTTGGGGTTACTGTCAGTTTCGTGTTCGCTGCAGAACGTCGCCAATTGATCCTCGAAATGGTGCGGGCCAACGGAGCCGTGTCGCTCCGTGAGCTCGCCCGCGTCGTCCAGACCTCCGAAGTGACCGTACGGCGGGACGTGCGCGCACTGGAGGCAGAAGGACTCCTCGACCGCCGACATGGCGGTGCGGTATTGCCGGGCGGGTTCACGCGGGAGTCCGGCTTTCCGCAGAAATCGCATCTCGCGACCGCCGAGAAGACGGCCATCGCCGATCTCGCCGCGGGTCTCGTCGAAGAGGGCGAGGCCATTGTGGTGGGGGCGGGCACCACCACGCAGGAGCTGGCCCGCCGGCTCGCCCGGGTCCCCGGGCTGACCGTCGTGACCAATTCCCTGCTGGTGGCCCAGGCGCTCGCCCATGCCAACCGGGTGGAGGTCGTGATGACCGGCGGGACCCTGCGCGGTTCCAACTACGCCCTCGTGGGCTCCGGAGCCGAACAGTCGCTCCAGGGGCTCCGGGTCTCGCGGGCCTTCCTCTCCGGGAGCGGGCTCACCGCCGAGCGCGGGCTCTCCACGTCCAACATGCTGTCGGCGTCCGTCGACCGGGCGCTCGTGCAGGCCGCCGCGGAGGTCGTGGTCCTCGCCGACCACACCAAGCTCGGCACCGACACCATGTTCCAGACCGTGCCGACGGATGTGATCACCCGCCTGGTCACGGACGAGCCCCCGGCCCACGACGACCGGGCCGGCACGGAGCTCCAGGCGCTCGCCGATCAGGGGGTGCAGATCGCGGTGGCCGGCGCGTCGGGAGCGCCGGGGGGTGATCAGACCCCGGCACGCCGGGGTCAGGACCGCCGTGACGTGCCCCTGCCGGGACCTCGGCGCGGACAGGTCTCGGGAGCGGGACCCACACTGCGGACGGCCGCGGTACTGGGGGAGACGCCTCCGGGAGCGGAGCGGGCCCGGGTGGCGGACTTGCGGCGTCGGTGAGGGTTCGGCTCCGCGGGGGGTGGTGCCGCTGAGGTCGTGGTGTGGCTGCGGGTTCGCTTTGGGCTGTGCCGGGTGAGGTCGTGGAGCGGCTGCGGGGACGCCTGGGGCTGTGCCGGGTGAGGCCTGGAACTGTGCCGGGTGAGGTGGTGCAGCGCGGCTGTGGGTTCGTCGCGGCCGGTCGCGCCCGTGCGGTGGCGGCCGCGTATTTGATACGGCCCCGCGCCCTGGGGTGGATGGACGCGCGCGGGTTGAGGCGCCGCCCTCGTTGAGGTGAGGGTGGGTGTCGGCCGGGCCGTGTGCAGCGCCCGCGCCTGGGCGCCCCGCGCGCCGGGCATGCCCCCCCCGTTGGTCAAGTAGCCCTGGTACGCCCCTCACCGGTGAGAGGCGCTCCGCTCCTGGGTCCGACCGCCGAGGGGAGTCATGGCCACCACGCCGTCACCGCTCGCCGGGATCAGCACCGGCGTCAGGGCCACTGTCACGGGGGACGGGGAAGCGAGGCGCCCCGGGGACCTGGTG
>NZ_JBHUXV010000259.1:0-4906 GCF_042669125.1 Streptomyces sp. NPDC057253
GGTTCTCCATCCACCCGCTGCTTCCCTCGCCCCAGAAACACCAGATGAGCGCACCCCCCCGACCGTCGCGCCGGCTGTTCCTCGGCAGCGGGTCAGCGAGCGCCGTAGCCAACTCCCAGGACGCCACCGTTCACACGACCGCCGGGGCTCGCCGAGCCGTCCTGGTCTTCGTTCCGCTCCCACAACCACCCGGACCGCTGCATCCGCGATCAGCCATCTGGCGTTCGCCACCCCCGGCGTCAGGCGTGCCGTGCTCCGCGGCGAACGGCAAGCGGTCAAGGCGAAAAAATCTCTGGATCTTCGCGGCAACCTTTCCGATCTCTCGGACCACTAAGCGTTGTCCGGCCAAGCGGGCCGGTCAGATGCGACAGCTGGAAGAGAGAGCACAGGCATGTCCCAGGAACGAGAGCGCAGACATGTCGGCGGCCACCGTGCCGACGACGACGGTGCCCGCGGTGGTCGTCCGAAGCACCGTGGTCGTCGGTTGCTTGCGCGTCGGGGTCTGTGGGCGGGTGTCGCCATGGTGGTCGTGGCCGGCTCGGCTGTCGTGGTCAGCCAGGCTTCGGCGGATCAAAAGAAGACTCTGGATCTGAAGAAGTGGTACGTGCTGGTCAACCGCAACAGCGGCAAGGCGCTGGACGACCGCGGCTCCGCCAAGAACGACGGCGCGGCGATGGTGCAGTGGAGCCGTCACGGCGGCGCCAACCAGCAGTGGCGGTTCGTCGACTCGGGTGACGGGTACTACCGGCTGCAGAACCGCAGCTCCGGCAAGGTGCTGGACGACCTCGGCTGGTCGAAGGCCGCCGGCTCGGCCATCGTGCAGTGGAGCGACCTGAACGCCGCCAACCAGCAGTTCAAGCCGGCCAAGTCGTCGAACGGCTATGTGCGTCTGGTCAATCGCTTCAGCGGCATGGCTGTGGGCGTCAAGAGCGCCGCCAAGGCCAACGGGCGCGGCATCGTCCAGAACCGCGACCGGGCCGCCGCCAACCAGCAGTGGAAGCTCGTCGAGGTCGGCAGCGTCGGCAACACCGGGAATCCGGGGAGCTCCGGCAGCACGCCCACGCCCAGCGCCGGCACTCCGGCGAGCCAGGCTCCGAGCAGCACCCCGACGTCGCCGTCGACGTCTCCGGCCGCCACCAACGGCACGTCGGTGAAGAGTTTCATGGGCAGTGACAAGGTGCTCATCGGCGGCTCTATGTCCGACGCCTCGTTCAACGCCGCGCCCTTCGACGTGCGCTACGCCTACATACACAGCCAGCCCGCGCCCTCGTCGGAGGCCTATACGGCGTCGCGTTGCAAGGCTGAGTGGTCGAGCTGGTGGGGCTGCTGGGGCGGCACCAGCACGGCGCCCGGCAACCAGGTGACCTGGCAGGACAGCGTGGCGGCCAAGGCGACCTACCAGGGCAAGTCGCGACCGCAGAAGTATCTGTGGACCTGGTACTCCCTGCGGGACCTCGGGGACGCGGCAGGCGAGGGCGACGGCCCCGGCGAGGTCAAGGCCATCAACCGGACCGACCTGCTCACCAAGTACCTGAACGACTACCGTTTCTTCCTCCAGAAGATCGGCACGTCGCACGACGCGATCGACCTCGAGCCCGACTTCTGGGGCTTCGCCCGGTCGCTCGGCAACCTGCACGACGTTCCCGCACAGGTCAAGGCCTCGAATCCGACGGACTGCGGATCGCAGGAGAACAGCGCCTCCGGACTCGCCCAGTGCCTGATCTCGATGGGGCACAAGTACGCGCCGAACACCGCCGTGGGGCTGCACCTCTCCTGCTTCGACTGGGAGAGCAACCTCCAGAAGTGCGTCAAGGACTACGCGGACCTCGGGGCGAAGAACGCCGACTTCCTGGTCACCGATGTGTCGGACCGCGACGCGGGCTGGTACGCACAGCCGGCCCACGGCGGCAGTGACCACTTCTGGAACGACCAGAAGGCCGCCGCCTCGCTGAAGTTCTGGAAGACGATGGCCGAGTCCGTGGGCAAGCCGGTCGTCCTGTGGCAGATCCCCGTGGGCAACATGGCGCAGAACAACACGTCCGGCCACTACAAGGACGACAAGGTCGACTGGTTCTTCTCGCACATGGACCAGGTCGCGGACGCCCACATCGCCGGCCTGCTGTTCGGCGCGGGGTGGTCGGAGCAGACGACGCCCGAGACCGACGGCGGAAACCTGTTCCGCAAGACGATCGCGTATCGCGACTCGGGTGGCACAGCCCTCAGGTAGGCGAGGCCGACGACATGCGCCCCCGTCTCTTCGATGGGGGCGCATGTCGTCGTCTTCGTCGGGCTGAGGACCTCGCCTCGTTGTCCTACCGCTCGATGCCGGGGACCGTTCACGTCCGGCGCTGCCGGCGGGGCCGTTGCTGCCGGGCGAGGAGGACGACAACGCGGCTCATCGCACGGTGCGTGCACGGGTGGAGCACGTGATCGGCTGCATGAAGAACCACAAGGTCCTGCGCGACTGCCGCCGGCGCGGCGACGGTCTCCATCACGCGGTCCAAGCCGTTGCCCACATGCATAAGCTCGCCTCGCACCGTCATCCTGGACGACCGACTCACTGGGGGCTTCCGTCACCAACTCACGGGCCGGGACCGGTAGAAGCCGTTGCCACAAAACCCCTGGCCTGGGATGGAGCCGGGGCCGGGACGGATCATGCGAGCTGTCAGGAGGTCGTGCGGCGGCCGAGACCGCCGCGCCGTGTCGCATGGACGGAGGATTGAGGGACACGTACTGACGGCAATTCCCACGAGGTGTCTCCCGCTGCTGCTGTTCCCGCGCCGCACGCCGATGCCCGCAAGCGGGAGCGCCCCCTACTCGGGGTACGGCGCGCTGGAGACGACTGGCGGAAGAACTCGCTGAGGAAGGACGCCAGTTCGGTGATCGCGGTGTGAGTGGGTGGCTCGCTCCAGACCGGGTGGAGCGGGAGGGCGGGGGCGTCGGTGAGCGGGCGGTAGGCGACGCCGGGGTAGGGGTGCATCTCGGCGGTGGCGACGCTGCTGACACCGACGCCTCGCCCTGCGGCGATGGCGGCCAGCCAGTCGTCGGTGTTGGCCACTTCCCAGGTGGAGCCGGGGCGGGCATCCTCGGCCCACAGCTGGGGTGTGGTGGTGCCTGAGACGGGGTTCAGCACGATCGTGTGCCCTGTCAGGTCGGCCAGGACCAGGTCGGCGTGTGCGGTCAGGTCGCTGTCCGCTGGGACGGCGGCGACGCGCTGCTCATAGGCCAGCAGGGCGCTGGAGACACCGGGGATGGCCAGAGGGCCGCGCAGCAGCGCGGCGTGCACACGCCCGTGGGCCAGGCCCGCGGTGCCGTCGTCCATACGCAGCAACTCCAGCGGCGTTCGGGGGCGGGCCTGTTGCCAGCGGCGCAGCACGGTGGAGGTGTGGCGGCCCAGGGCCGACCAGGTGTGTCCCACACGCAGCGGCCAGATGTCGGTGTGACCGGGGTCGAGTGCGGCGTCGACGGCGGCGACGGCGGCCGCGGCCCGGACGCGGAACGCCTGTCCCGCGTCGGTCAGGCGCAGGTGGTGAGTGTTGCGGTCGACGAGCCGTACCCCGATGTGCTCCTCCAGCGCCCTCAGGGTGCGGGACAGCGCGGGCCGGCTGATGCGCAGGCGAGCAGCGGCGCGCGTGATACCACCCTCCTCGGCGATGGCGAGGAAGGCCCGCAGATGCCGCAGCTCCATGGTCATACCCAGCAAGCATAACCACGGGTGGATCGGCATTTCCCAGGCCACTCACCCGCCCGTAGCGTCGAATCCATGACCGCCACGCCGCCCTTCGCTTCGTCGGCAGCCGACACAGCCGCCAGGCCCGCGCCGCCTGCACTGGAAGGCCAGGGCTGGTCGGCCGGCGGCCCAGCACTGGGAGCCGGCCTGGTCCTGGGCGGCCTGTTGGCCCAGGAATTCGGCGCCGCGATGGCCGCTTCCCTGTTCCCCCGGGCCGGCGCTCTGGGCATCGTCGCGCTGCGCCTGACCGTCTCCGCGGTGCTGCTGTTGGCGGTGTGCCGGCCCAGAGTGCGCGGCCACCGCCGCGCCGACTGGGCGGTGATCGTCGCCTTCGGTGTCGCCCTGGCGGGCATGAACACCCTCTTCTACCAGGCCATCGCCCGCATCCCGCTGGGAGCGGCGGTCACGTTGGAAGTGCTCGGCCCGCTCGTGCTGTCCGTGGTCACCGCCCGCCGCGCCACCAGCTGGCTGTGGGCCGCGCTGGCTCTGGGCGGCGTAGCACTGCTCGGCCGCGGCGGTCTGGACACCCTGGACGGCGCAGGCGTCGGCTTCGCCCTGGGCGCCGCGGTCCTTTGGGCGGCCTACATCCTGTTGTCCGCCCGTACGGGGGCCCGCTTCCCCAAGGCTGACGGCCTCGCCCTGGCAATGACGCTCGGAGCAGTTCTCAGCCTCCCGGCGGGTCTCGCCGATGCCGGGGGCCGACTGCTTGATCCCGTCACCCTCGGCCTGGGCGCGGCGGTTGCGGTGCTCTCCTCCGCCCTGCCCTACACCTTGGAACTGCTGGCGCTGCGCCGGCTTGCGCCTGCCACCTTCGCCGTCCTGATGAGCCTGGCCCCGGCCGTCGCCGCCCTGGCCGGCTACCTTGTCCTGAACCAGAGCCTGACCGGCATCGACCTCATGGCCATCACCCTGGTGGTAGCCGCGAGCGCGGGAGCCGTGCGCGCCTCCAGCCGATGACCGACGACCGGCTCCGCCCCAGCGGATCACCCTCGAGACGAAACCGACCACGCCAGGTCAGCTCGCTGGGACAGCGGGAATGCCTGACCGGCGGGGGCTGTCGTGGAGGGCGTGGGAGTGAAGGGGGGGGGTGCCTCTATGTCTTTGGTCAAGCGAGGCGTGGGGTTCGGGGTTCGTAGAAGGTGCCGTCGCGGAGCATCGCGAAGAGCACGTTGATGC
>NZ_JBHUXV010000260.1:0-4897 GCF_042669125.1 Streptomyces sp. NPDC057253
CCTCGACGGGGCGGGGCCCGGCGCTCGGCGCCGGGCCCCGGCCGGCTCAGACCGCCGACGGGTACGTCGGGTACTCCACCCCCGAGACGTGCTGCACGACCCGGATCACCTGGCAGGAGTAGCCGAACTCGTTGTCGTACCAGAGGTAGAGGATCGCGTTGTCGCCGTCGACCTTGGTGGCGCCCGCGTCGATGATCGAGGCGTGGCGGGAGCCGACGAAGTCCATGGAGACCGCGTCCGGGGCCGTCGTGAAGTCGATCTGGCGCTTGAGCGGGGAGGTCAGGGAGACGTCACGCAGGTAGTCCAGGACCTCCTCGCGGGTGGTCTCGCGGCCCAGGCGCAGGCTGAGGATCGCGATGGACACGTCCGGCACCGGGACCCGGATCGAGCTGCCGGTGATCGGCGCCTTGAGGTCGGGCAGCGCCTTGGCGACGGCGGAGGCGGCGCCGGTCTCCGTGATGACCATGTTCAGCGGCGCGGAGCGGCCCCGGCGGTCGGCCTTGTGGTAGTTGTCCAGCAGGTTCTGGTCGTTGGTGAACGAGTGGACCGTCTCGACGTGGCCGCGCAGCACGCCGTACTCGTCGGCCATCGCCTTCAGCGGCGGCACGATGGCGTTGGTCGTGCAGGAGGCGCAGGACAGGATCTGCTCGTCGGGCTTGATCGTGTCGTGGTTGACGCCGTGCACGATGTTCGGGACGTCGCCCTTGCCCGGCGCGGTCAGCACGACCTTGTCGATCCCGGGGCGCAGATGCTGCGCGAGGCCCTCGCGGTCCCGCCACTTGCCCGTGTTGTCGATGAGGATGGCGTCCTTGATGCCGTACGCCGTGTAGTCGACCTCGGAGGGGTCGTTGGCGTAGATCACCTTGATGGTGTTGCCGTTGGCGATGATCGCGCCCTCGGCCTCGTCGACGGTGATCGTGCCCTGGAACTGGCCGTGGATGGAGTCGCGGCGCAGCAGCGAGGCGCGCTTCACGAGATCCTCGGAGGCCCGCCCGCCTCCCCCGCGGACCACGATCGCGCGCAGCCGCAGTCCGTTGCCGGAACCGGCCTTCTCGATCAGCAGCCGGGCGACCAGGCGGCCGATGCGCCCGAAGCCGTAGAGGACGACGTCCCGCGGCTCGCGGCGCTCGATCTTGTTGCCGCCCGTCGCACCGGCCACGGCGTCGGCGGTGAACTCGGCGACCGACAGGCCGCGGTCGTCGCCCTTGTAGCTCTCGGCCAGAAGGCCGATGTCTATCTGCGAGGGGCCGAGGTCCAGCGTGGTGAGGGCCTGGACGAAGGGCAGGGTGTCGGTGACGGAGAGCTCCTCACCGGCGATCTGCCGGGCGAACCGGTGGGTCTTGAGGATGCTGACCACCGACTTGTTCACGAGGGAACGGCTGTGCAGGAGAACCGTTACGTCCCGCTCCCGGTGCAGCCTCCCGATTATCGGGATCATCGATTCCGCGATCTCCTCGCGGTTCTTCCAGTCGGTGAACGAGTCGTCCTTGACAGTCACAGAATTCTCTTTCGAGCTAGGCGGCGCTCATATGCTAACCCCCTGATGTTTTGATCGATCGGCGGGGTGGTGCAC
Organism: Streptomyces sp. NPDC057253; assembly: GCF_042669125.1. Lineage (NCBI taxonomy): Bacteria > Bacillati > Actinomycetota > Actinomycetes > Kitasatosporales > Streptomycetaceae > Streptomyces > Streptomyces sp. NPDC057253. The sequence goes on from NZ_JBHUXV010000260.1 coordinate 1,574, forward strand.
CTCACTGCCCCAGCAGCCGGGGCGGGGCGTCCGGGACCGGCCGCAGCAGCGAGGGGTGCGCGTCGGCCACCCGTTCCTTCGTGAACGCGGCCACGACCCTGCGGGCCAGCAGCGGATCGGCCGGGAGCGTGTGCGCGGCGAACCAGCGCGCGGCCGACGGGTCGGGGGAGGGTTCGACGAACTCCGCTCCCGCGTAGTCGTCCAGCGGCGGGTCGTAGAGGTAGCCGGTGACCACGTCGTGCCGCACCAGCCGCTGGACCAGGGCGTCGCGGTCGTGGACCAGGAGCGGCACCCGGAAGAGGGGCAGGGGGCCGTCGTGCGCCGTACGGTCGCGCAGCGCGGGCGAGGCCCACGGCGTGCCCGCGAGGAGCGTGACGCCGGCCCGGCGCCGGGCGAGGTCCTCGTCGAGGCGGGCCATCCGCAGCCCCAACTGACCGCGGACCAGGGAGCCGTGCCGGGCCCGGTAGCCGTGCAGATCGACCCGGATCCACCGGTCGTAGGCGGTCAGGCTCGGTGCCTCCCGGCCGGCGGCGGCCAGCCGTGGCGCCCGCAGGTCCATCCGGTACGCCTCGCGCTCCAGCAGCCCCAGCCGCTCCATGGTCCGCCACACCGGCCGTACCAGGTGGAGCGAGCGGACCGCGGACCGGGCCAGCGGACGCAGGGTGGTGGCGAGGTCCTCGCGCAGCCGGCCGGGGGTCAGCAGATCGTCCCGCAGCAGCTCCAGCTCGCGGCGGGTGCGCGCGTCCTCGACCGCGAGGAAACCGCCCGCCATCCCGGCCACGTGCTTGGACAGGCTGAAGACGGCCGCCTTGCCGAAGGTCCCGACAGGCTGCCCGTCCACATGGCTGCCGATGGCGTGCGCCGCGTCCTCGAACAGCGGGATCCCCAACTGCCCGCAGCGGCGCCGCAGTTCGAGCACCCGGTCGGGCACGCCGTAGAGATTGGTGGTCAGCACCGCGTCGACGCTGCGCCAGGTCGACTCCGGTACGGCGGCCGGGTCGATGTTGCCGTCCCACACGGACACCGGAGCCAGCACGGGGCGCAGGCCGGCCGCGAGGACCACGAACACGATCACGTCGTCGTTCACCGGTGACATCAGCACCCGCGCGCCCGGCCGGCACCAGCGCCTGAGCGCCAGGTACAGGGCCAGCCGGGCCGAAGGTGTGTAGACGCACTCGCGTCCCAGTCGCCGTGTCATCGTCGTGGACAGCCGCGAGCCGTACGGCATCGGCACCCCTTGTGTCGATGGGCCAGGTAAGGGCCGTGCAGGAGAACAGCGCGAACGCTGCGGGGGGTTGGGCGAGCGGGCTCAGCTCGCCAGCGGTCCCGCCCTGCCGGAGTCCGAGTGATGCCGGGAGGTGCGCAGGGTGCCCACGGTCTTCAGCAGGCGGTCGGCGGGCTCGCGCAGCGCCGGGTGGGCGTTGACGGTGTTGCGCAGACCCCGCACCGGACGGCGCCACATGCGGTGTGCCGTCGCCACCGGGTGGGGACGGGTGGCGAATCCTTCCGCCACGCGCAGCTCCCGGGTCTTGAGCCAGTCCTTCCACTCCTTGTCGCCGCGCCCCATGTCCATGAGCCGCGCCCCCCGCCGCCCCGCCGCCTCGGCCATCCGCAGATGCATGATCAGACCGGGGGAGTAGTAGCGAAGCTCCGGGTCGTACGCGGTGAACCAGGGTGCGAAGACCGTGCGCGAGATCGGCCCGAAATGCGCGGCCACCGGGCGGTCACCGGCGTACACCACCGAGAGGACCCCGGTGAAGTGCTCCTCGCGGACCTGGAAGAGGTCCTCGACGAGGTGCACGATCCACGGCCGGGCGAACCGGTCCATCCGGCCCGTCCTGCGGTACTGGGCGGACTTCCACCGCATCAGCGTGCGCAGCGCGGCCGGGTCGCGCTCGTCGAACACGAACCGCATCTCGCCGAGGTCGCGGGTGAGCCGGCGCTCCTTCTTCAGCGTCGTCTTGGCGATCCCTGGGTAGGCGCCCCGCAGCCACTCCGGGTAACTGTCGCTGCCGACCTTCAGATCGATCACCGGGGAGGCGAAGGTGCCCGTGACGTAGGGGGCGAAGGGCTGCTGCTCCTCCACCAGGTGGTCGAACTCGAACACCGAGAGCCGGCAGGCCTTCAGCAGGGCGCGGGTGTCCCAGGTGACCCCCGGGCGGTGCACCAGGCCCTGGCAGTCGGAGAGTCCGAGACCGACGGCCCGGCCGACGCCGAAGGACCCTCGCTCGTACGGCAGGAAGCCCACGGCCTCGCCGCGCTGGTGGAGGACCGCCACCCGGATGCCGCCGCGGTGTCTGGCGATCCCGGCCGCGAACTCCGGTGCCAGGAACGGGTTGGCGTAGTCGGGGGACTCGTCCATCGCCCGGTGCCAGGCCCCCCGGAGCGCGGCGTCGAGTTCCTCGGGTCTGTGGATCGTGATGTCCGTGTCACTGCTCATCGATCGCATGGGCGACCGCACCCCCCAATTCCCCCATTGCCGATCGAACTGTCGGCAAGGATCAAACGTCGCGAAACAGTACGCACGCTGTCAAGGGTGTCTGCTGTAACGGAACAACGCGGAACGCATACATATGGTTCCCGCGGACGGTCACGACAGCAACCGCCGCTCCTTGGCCACGGCCACCGCGCCCGCCCGGGTCTCGACGCCCAACTTGCCGTAGATCCGGCCCAGATGAGTCTTGACGGTCGCCTCGCTGATGAACAGGGTCCGGGCGATCTCCCGGTTCCCCAGGCCGAGGGCGAGCTGCGCGAGGATCTCGCGCTCGCGCGCGGACAGCGCGGGCCGCGGGCTGCGCAGCCGGCTCAGCAGCCGGTCGGCCACGGGGGCGGAGAGCGCGGCGCGGCCGGTCGCGGCGTCCCGGATCGCCGCGAACAACTCCTCCGGCTGCTCCGCCTTGAGGAGATACCCGGTCGCGCCCGCCTCGACGGCCCGGGTGATGTCGGCGTCGGTGTCGAACATGGTGAGCACCAGCACGCGGGGGCCGTCCGCGCCCTCGGCGGTCAACTGCCGGGTGGCCGTCACCCCGTCCATCCCGCCGTCGAGCTGAAGATCCATCAGCACGACGTCCGGCCGCAGATGGGCCGCCATGGCCAACGCCTCCTCACCGGTCGCGGCCTCCCCGACCACGTCGATGCCGTCGGCGCTGGAGAGCAGGGCGCGCAGTCCGGCCCGTACGACGGCGTGGTCGTCGCAGAGGAGGAGGCGGAGGGGGGTGGTGGGGGTCGTAGGGGGTGAGGTCGTGGGGGTTGGGCTTGGAGGGGGTGAGGTCGTGGGGGTTGGGCTTGGAGGGGGTGAGGTCGTGGGGGTTGGGCTTGGAGGGG
>NZ_JBHUXV010000261.1:0-4827 GCF_042669125.1 Streptomyces sp. NPDC057253
CCTCGATGCAAATCGAGGCGCCCCGCTCCCAGTTCACTCGGACGGCTGTCCGACGGTCCGTCAGACCTCCACGACCACCGGAAGGATCATCGGCCTGCGGCGATACGTGTCGGAGACCCACTTGCCGAGGGTCCGACGCACCAGCTGCTGGAGCTGGTGGGGTTCGACCACACCGTCCTGCGCCGAGCGCTCCAGCACCTCGGTGATCCTCGGGATCACGTCGCTGAACGCAGAGTCCTCGATGCCCGAACCGCGGGCCTGGATGTGCGGGCCACCCGTGATCTTGCCCGTGGACGAGTCCAGCACCAGGAAGACCGAGATGATGCCCTCGTCCCCGAGGATCTTGCGGTCCTTCAGCGCGGGCTCGCCGACGTCACCGACCGAGAGGCCGTCGACGTAGACGTAACCCGCCTGGACCTTGCCCGAGATCTTCGCCTTGCCCTCGACGAGGTCGACGACCACGCCGTCCTCGGCGATGACGATCCGGTCGTGCGGGACACCGGTGAGGGCGCCCAGCTCGGCGTTGGCCCGCAGGTGGCGCCATTCGCCGTGGACCGGCATCAGGTTCCGGGGCCGGCAGATGTTGTAGAAGTACAGGAGCTCGCCCGCGGACGCGTGGCCCGAGACGTGCACCTTGGCGTTGCCCTTGTGGACGACGTTGGCGCCCCAGCGGGTCAGGCCGTTGATCACGCGGTAGACCGCGTTCTCGTTGCCCGGGATCAGGGATGACGCCAGGATCACGGTGTCGCCGTTGACGATCCGGATCTGGTGGTCGCGGTTGGCCATGCGGGACAGGGCCGCCATCGGTTCGCCCTGGGAGCCCGTGCAGACCAGGACCACCTCGTGGTCGGGAAGGTCGTCGAGCGTCTTGACGTCGACCACCAGGCCCGGCGGGACCTTGAGGTACCCGAGGTCCCGCGCGATGCCCATGTTGCGGACCATCGAGCGGCCGACGAAGGCGACCCGGCGGCCGTACTCGTGGGCCGCGTCCAGGATCTGCTGGATGCGGTGGACGTGGCTGGCGAAGCTCGCCACGATGATCCGCTTGCGGGCGCCGGCGAAGACCTGCCGCAGGACGTTGGAGATGTCCTTCTCCGGCGGGACGAAGCCCGGGACCTCGGCGTTCGTCGAGTCCGCCAGGAGGAGGTCGATGCCCTCCTCGCTCAGCCGGGCGAACGCGTGCAGGTCCGTGAGGCGGCCGTCCAGCGGGAGCTGGTCCATCTTGAAGTCACCCGTGTGGACCGCCATGCCGGCCGGGGTGCGGATGGCGACGGCCAGGGCGTCCGGGATGGAGTGGTTGACCGCGACGAACTCGCAGTCGAAGGGGCCGATGCGCTCGCGGTGCCCCTCCGCCACCTCCAGGGTGTACGGGCGGATGCGGTGCTCCTGGAGCTTGGCCTCGATGAGCGCGAGGGTGAGCTTGGAGCCGATCAGCGGGATGTCCGGCTTCTCGCGCAGGAGGAAGGGGACGCCGCCGATGTGGTCCTCGTGGCCGTGCGTGAGGACGATGCCCTCGATGTCGTCGAGGCGGTCCCTCACGGACGAGAAGTCCGGCAGGATCAGGTCGATTCCGGGCTGCTCCTCCTCCGGGAAGAGCACACCGCAGTCGACGATGAGCAGGCGGCCGCCGTACTCAAAGACCGTCATGTTTCGGCCGATCTCGCCGAGACCGCCGAGTGGGGTGACCCGCAGGCCGCCTTCGGGGAGCGGCGGCGGCGGGGCCAGTTCAGGATGCGGATGACTCAAAAGACTCTCCTCACCACGCACGCCACGTACCGGTGGGCACGTGGCGCGCGTGACGTTCGTGCGTGTAGCAGTTGTCGTTGTGGTGCAGGCACCGGTGGCCTGCTTATTCAGTTGTTGAGTCCGGTTGCGCGCCGGGCGCGCGAAGTCTGGTGCTAGAGCTGTACCCCGCCGGCGGCAAGATCGATCTTGAGCTGCTCGATCTCTTCGGGTGAGAGCTCGACCATGGGGGCGCGCAGGGGTCCGGCGGGGAGCCCCTGGAGGGCGAGCGCCGCCTTGGTGGTCATCACGCCCTGGGTGCGGAACATGCCCGTGTAGACCGGGAGCAGCTTCTGGTGGATCTCGGTGGCCTTCTGGACGTCGCCGGAGGTGAACGCCTCGACCAGGGCGCGCAGATCCGGGGTGACGACATGGCCGACGACCGAGACGAAGCCGACCGCGCCCACGGAGAGCAGCGGGAGGTTCAGCATGTCGTCGCCGGAGTACCAGGCGAGGCCGGAACGGGCGATGGCCCAGCTCGCGCGGCCGAGGTCGCCCTTGGCGTCCTTGTTGGCGACGATCCGCGGGTGCTCGGCGAGGCGGACCAGCGTCTCGGTGCTGATCGGGACGCCGCTGCGGCCGGGGATGTCGTAGAGCATGACCGGCAGCTCGGCTGCGTCGGCGACGGCCTTGAAGTGCCGGTACAGGCCCTCCTGCGGGGGCTTGTTGTAGTACGGCGTGACGATCAGCAGGCCGTGTGCGCCGGCGCGCTCGGCCGCGCGGGCGAGCTCGATGCTGTGGTGGGTGTCGTTGGTGCCGACTCCGGCGACGACGTGGGCGCGGTCGCCGACCGCCTCCAGTACGGCTCGTACGAGGTCCGTTTTCTCCGCGTCGCTGGTGGTGGGCGACTCGCCGGTGGTGCCGTTGATGATCAGGCCGTCGTTGCCTGCGTCCACCAGGTGGGTGGCGAGCCGCTGTGCGCCGTCGAGGTCGAGTGCGCCGTCCGCCGTGAACGGCGTGACCATGGCGGTGAGGACCCGCCCGAAGGGGGTCTGCGGAGTGGAGGTCGGAGCCATGGCATACACGCTACTCGGTGCTCATCGCACGGTCTGCCCTCGGGGGCTCGGATAAGTCAGGACAAATGCGGAGCCCGGCACTGCCTGCTCGGGGGTTCAAGCAGTGCCGGGTCCGTTTGATCAGGCTAGATGAACTTCTCTAAATGCCGCAATACGGACACTTCGCACGGTGGACCCGTACATCTGTGCCCTGTGGGAAAACCTGCGGGAAAGCAGGCCTGCGTTACGGGGCCACACGGCCGTTCGCATTGAAGGCGGCGTAGGTGAGCGGCATGAGCTTCGCCCACTCCGCCTCCATCTTCTCGCCCACCATCTCGATCTCCCGCTGCGGGAAGGACGGGACCTTCGCCTGTTCGTGCTGGGTGCGCAGACCGAGGAAGTGCATCAGCGAGCGGGCGTTGCAGGTGGCGTACATCGAGGAGAACAGGCCGACGGGCAGGACCGAACGGGCGACCTCGCGGGCGACGCCCTCGGCCAGCAGCTTCTGGTAGGCGGTGTACGCCTGCCGGTAGGAGTCGTCGAGGACGCTGCGGACCGCTTCGTGCTGCTCCGGGGAGCCCTCGACGAAGACGTACTTGCCGGGTCGCCCTTCCTGCACGAGCTTGCGGTCCGCGCCGGGGACGTAGAAGACCGGCTCGAGCTCCCGGTAGCGGCCGCTCTCCTCGTTGTACGACCAGCCCACGCGGTGCCGCATGAACTCGCGGAAGACGAAGATCGGCGCGGTGACGAAGAAGGTCATGGAGTTGTGCTCGAAGGGGCTGCCGTGCCGGTCCCTCATCAGGTAGTTGATCAGGCCCTTGGAACGCTCGGGGTCCTTCTGGAGCTCGTCGAGGGACTGCTCGCCCAGGGTCGAGACACGGGCAGCGAACAGTACGTCGGAGTCCGAGGCGCTGGACTTCACCAGCTCGACGGTGACGTCGTTGCGCAAGGAGATATCGGGGTCGCCGGCGGCGGTCACGGAAGGTCCTTCCCATCACATCTGCGGTCGGCGCCCACTCTACGCGTCAACCGATTTGCCAAGAGAGGGCACCATTTGCGGTACCCGCTCGTCTGTACAGACAGGAGTTGTCTGTTCGATCCCCGAAGGGAGAAGTGCCCCCATGCTGTTGCGTCGGCGCGAGCCCGTACCGTTCGCCTTTCTCGCCGAAGCCGACAGGTTCCGCAGCAATGTCACTCCGCCGCCCCGTGAGCGCGCGTCCGCCGGTGAGTTGGCCGGGCGTTGGCTGATGGGGCTCACCATCGTCGCCGGACTCGTGGGCTCACTGGTGCTCGGGATGCCGGCGCTGTCGCAGGATCAGGCGCCCTCGCAGAGCCGGCAGTCGCAAGCGTCCCAGGGGCACTGACTCAGACGGGCCCCTCAAGGTGGCTCGCGGGGACGACGGCGGATAGCCTCACCGGGCACAAGCCACGCCTGGATCGAGTGAGGACCCGCCGTGCCCCTGCCCTTCCTGACGGCCGACCGCGCATTCGACACGACGGACGACGTCGCGTTGCCGTTCGACGACCGTGACCGCTGGCGGCGCCCCTACCGGCCCGGCCCGTGGCGGGTGGGTGTGGCGGCGATCCTGCTGCTGCTCGCCTCGTACGTGCTCTTCGCGGCGGTGATCATCGCGCTGACCGACTCGCCGTCCGAGGCCGCCGTGGTCCTCGGCGTCGCGCTGCTCGTCATCCTCGGCTCGCTGCGGCTGCTGCGCATGGGGGTGTGGGTGAGCGCCCGCGGGGTCCGTCGGGTGGGTTTCCTGGTCACTCGTACGGTGCCCTGGGACCAGGTCGTCGCCGTGCGCACGGCCCAGCAGCCGGTGCGCTGGCTCGGACTGCCGCGCACCGTCCAGGGACAGGCCCTGACCCTCGTACGGCAAGGCCGGGCGCCGGAGGACGTGCCGCCGCTGCTGACCACGCACAACGCGGACTTCCTCGCGCGCGGCCAGGCCTTCGACCGGGCCGCGGACGCGGTGGAGGCGTGGGCGGCGGAGTACGGACGGGTCTGATCCGCTGATCGTCGAGAAGGGCCGCTCGCACCGGGTGCGAG
>NZ_JBHUXV010000262.1:0-4729 GCF_042669125.1 Streptomyces sp. NPDC057253
GTTCAGGCAGCCATCGCGGCGGGTACGGGGCTCTTCGGCTGAGGCTCCGACCGACTGCCAGGGGCGCGGCTGTTAGGCAGGGGTCACCGCGGCGGCGATGCCGCCGACTTACCAGCCCCGCTCGTGCCACTCGCCGAGGTGAGGCCGCTCGGCACCGAGCGTCGTGTCGTTGCCGTGGCCCGGGTACACCCAGGTCTCGTCCGGAAGCACGTCGAAGATCTTCGTCTCGACGTCGTGGATCAGACTGGCGAACGCCTCCGGGTCCTTGCGGGTGTTGCCCACGCCGCCCGGGAAGAGGCAGTCCCCGGTGAACACGTGCGGGTGTCCGTGCGGGTCGTCGTAGACGAGGGCGATGGAGCCCGGCGTGTGGCCGACCAGGTGGCGTGCGGTCAGCTCCACGTGCCCCACGCGGATGACGTCACCGTCGTCGACCGGGACGTCGGTGGGGACGGGGATGCCCTCGGCGTCGGCCCGCCCGGCGTACGTACGCGCGTGCGTGGCCGCGACGACCTCGGCGAGCGCCTGCCAGTGGTCGCCGTGCTGGTGCGTGGTGACGACGGACGCGATGCCGTCGTCACCGATCATGCCCAGCAGGGTCTGCGCCTCGTTGGCGGCGTCGATCAGGAGCTGCTCGTCGGTGGCCCGGCAGCGCAGCAGATAGGCGTTGTTGTTCATCGGGCCGACCGCGATCTTGGTGATCATCAGGTCCTTGAGCTCGTGCACGTCGGCGGGCCCGCCGACCGTCACCTGTCCGCTGTACGTCATGGCGGCCAGCCTATAGCGGGGGCAGCGAGGGGAGGGTGCCGCCGTGGACCGTCAGCGCCGAGCCCTCGCGGCGGCCGGCCAGCCAGCCGAGGAGAGCGGCGGGGGTGCCCGTGACCGTGACCTCGGGCAGGTTCGCGTCCCGGCCCGTGCTCCACGCGCGCGTGCCGTCCGCGAGGCTCGTGGCCGGCACCTCGGGGTGTCCGGAGAAGCGCTCGGCGAGGAAGGTGATCTCCCGTTCCGTGAACTCCTCGGGCAGGTCCTCCAGCTCGTACCCGATCCCGAGATCCACATGGTGCAGCTCCACCTCGACCCACCTGCGGAACGGCACCCGGGACGCCGAGTCGGTGACCCCGTTGCGCAGCTCGACCGTGCGTGACCAGTCGGCCGGCTCGGCTCCCGCCTCCTGGAAGCGGGCGGCGCTGTCGCGGAGGTCGGCGAGCTGGACGGCGAGGGCGCGCGGGGCGTCACGCTCGATGTCGGCGTCGCGCGCTTCGGCCGAGGAATACATGGGCCGCCCCCGCAAAACGTTCACCAGGGCGTCGGCGTTGCGGGAGAGGTGGGCGAGGACATGGCCGCGGGTCCAGCCCGGCAGCCGTGACGACTGCGTCACGGCCGCGTTGTCCATCCTGGCGGCTGCGGTCAGCAGCCGCTCGGTCGCACCACGTACAGACTCCAGGTCATGAGCGTGATCAATCATGGTGCTGACCCTAGCTCCGCCACACCTTTGGGTGAAGGTGGTGAAGCAGTGCCGTAAATCGAATGCACGTGCTATATGGTCGGGAGCGGCGTCGGGCATGCTGGAAGGCCGGGGATTGTTGTCCCCATCCGGGAATCCGACCGGCGTTGTCAGTGGCTCCCCCTAGTCTGAGAAAGCACGGGGGCCTCGCCCCTGTCACTTCTCTCAAGAAAGGTGCGGACCGGCGTGGCCGACCGTCTCATCGTCCGTGGCGCGCGCGAGCACAACCTCAAGAATGTCTCGCTCGACCTGCCACGCGACTCGCTCATCGTCTTCACGGGCCTGTCGGGGTCGGGCAAGTCCTCGCTGGCCTTCGACACCATCTTCGCGGAGGGCCAGCGGCGCTACGTGGAGTCGCTCTCCTCGTACGCCCGCCAGTTCCTCGGGCAGATGGACAAGCCCGACGTCGACTTCATCGAGGGCCTGTCGCCCGCGGTCTCGATCGACCAGAAGTCGACCTCGCGCAACCCGCGCTCGACGGTCGGCACCATCACCGAGGTCTACGACTACCTGCGTCTGCTCTTCGCGCGCATCGGCAAGCCGCACTGCCCCGAGTGCGGCCGCCCGATCTCGCGCCAGTCGCCGCAGGCCATCGTCGACCGGGTCCTGGAGCTTCCGGAGGGCAGCCGCTTCCAGGTGCTCTCGCCGCTCGTGCGCGAGCGCAAGGGCGAGTTCGTCGACCTCTTCGCCGATCTCCAGACCAAGGGCTACAGCCGCGCGCGGGTGGACGGCGAGACCGTCCAGCTCTCCAACCCGCCCACGCTGAAGAAGCAGGAGAAGCACACCATCGAGGTGGTCGTCGACCGCCTCACGGTGAAGGACTCCGCCAAGCGCCGCCTCACCGACTCCGTGGAGACCGCCCTCGGCCTCTCCGGCGGCATGGTCGTGCTCGACTTCGTCGACCTCCCCGAGGACGACCCCGAGCGCGAGCGCATGTTCTCGGAGCACCTGTACTGCCCGTACGACGACCTGTCCTTCGAGGAGCTGGAGCCCCGCTCCTTCTCCTTCAACTCGCCCTTCGGCGCCTGCCCCGAGTGCACCGGCATCGGCACCCGCATGGAGGTCGACCCCGAGCTGATCGTCCCCGACGAGGACAAGTCCCTCGACGAGGGCGCGATCCACCCCTGGTCGCACGGCCACACCAAGGACTACTTCGGCCGGCTCATCGGCGCCCTCGCGGACGCGCTGGGCTTCCGGACCGACATCCCCTTCGCGGGGCTGCCCCAGCGCGCCAAGAAGGCCCTGCTGTACGGCCACAAGACGCAGATCGAGGTCCGCTACCGCAACCGGTACGGCCGCGAGCGGGTCTATACGACCCCCTTCGAAGGGGCCGTGCCCTTCGTCAAGCGCCGGCACAGCGAGTCCGAGTCCGACGCCAGCCGGGAGCGCTTCGAGGGCTACATGCGCGAGGTGCCCTGTCCCACCTGTGAGGGCACCCGGCTCAAGCCGCTCGTCCTCGCGGTCACGGTCATGGGCAAGTCGATCGCCGAGGTCTCCAGCATGTCCATCAGCGACTGCGCGGACTTCCTGGGCGAGCTGAAGCTCAGCGCCCGCGACAAGAAGATCGCCGAGCGGGTGCTGAAGGAGGTCAACGAACGGCTGAAGTTCCTGGTCGACGTCGGCCTGGACTACCTCTCGCTGAACCGCGCGGCCGGCACCCTCTCCGGCGGCGAGGCCCAGCGCATCCGCCTGGCCACCCAGATCGGCTCCGGACTCGTCGGTGTCCTGTACGTCCTGGACGAGCCGTCCATCGGCCTGCACCAGCGCGACAACCACCGGCTCATCGAGACCCTGGTCCGGCTGCGGGACATGGGCAACACGCTCATCGTCGTCGAGCACGACGAGGACACCATCAAGGTCGCCGACTGGGTCGTCGACATCGGTCCCGGCGCCGGTGAGCACGGCGGCAAGGTCGTGCACAGCGGCTCCCTGAAGGAGCTGCTCGCCAACGACGAGTCGCAGACCGGCCAGTACCTGTCGGGCAAGAAGGCCATCCCGCTGCCCCACATCCGGCGTCCCCTCGACCCGTCCCGGCAGCTCACCGTGCACGGCGCCCGGGAGAACAACCTCCAGGACATCGACGTGTCCTTCCCGCTGGGCGTGTTCACCGCGGTCACGGGCGTGTCCGGGTCCGGCAAGTCGACCCTGGTCAACGACATCCTGTACACCCACCTGGCGCGCGAGCTCAACGGCGCGAGGAGCGTCCCGGGCCGCCACACGCGCGTGGACGGCGACGACCTGGTCGACAAGGTCGTGCACGTCGACCAGTCGCCCATCGGCCGCACCCCGCGTTCCAACCCGGCGACCTACACCGGTGTCTTCGACCATGTCCGCAGGCTGTTCGCCGAGACCACCGAGGCGAAGGTCCGCGGCTACCAGCCCGGCCGCTTCTCCTTCAACGTCAAGGGCGGCCGCTGCGAGAACTGCGCGGGCGACGGCACCATCAAGATCGAGATGAACTTCCTCCCGGACGTCTACGTCCCGTGCGAGGTCTGCCACGGCGCCCGGTACAACCGGGAGACCCTGGAGGTCCACTACAAGGGCAAGTCCATCGCCGACGTCCTGAACATGCCGATCGAGGAGGCCACGGACTTCTTCGACGCCGTCCCGGCGATCGCCCGCCACCTCAACACCCTGAAGGACGTCGGCCTCGGCTACGTCCGTCTGGGCCAGGCCGCGACCACCCTGTCCGGCGGTGAGGCGCAGCGCGTCAAGCTCGCCAGCGAGCTCCAGAAGCGCTCCACCGGCCGTACGGTCTACGTCCTGGACGAGCCGACCACCGGTCTGCACTTCGAGGACATCAGCAAGCTGCTGAAGGTCCTGTCAGGCCTGGTCGACAAGGGCAACACCGTCATCGTCATCGAGCACAACCTCGACGTGATCAAGACGGCCGACTGGATCGTCGACATGGGTCCCGAGGGCGGTGCGGGCGGCGGACTGGTCGTCGCCGAGGGCACCCCGGAGGAGGTCGCCGGAGTCCCGGCCAGCCACACCGGCAAGTTCCTGAGGGAGATCCTCGGCGCCGACCGGATCAGCGACGGGGCCGCGGTGAAGGCCCCGCGCAAGGCACCGGCCAAGAAGACGACCGCGGCGAAGAAGACCGTCGCCGCCAAGTCGTCGCCCGCGAAGAAGACGGCGACGGCCAGGACCACGGCGACCAAGAAGGCCACCACCGGTACGGCGGCGAAGAAGGCCGCCGAAGTCACCAAGAAGGCCGCCCCCGCGAAG
>NZ_JBHUXV010000263.1:0-4620 GCF_042669125.1 Streptomyces sp. NPDC057253
CACCACGAGAGGGCGGCCCGCACCGGCACGCCGGCACCGCTCACCCGGGCCCGTGCAGCGTGATGTCGACGAGCAGGGCCCGGTGGTCGGTGTCGGTCAGGTCCAGGAAGCGGGCGTCGCTCGCCGAGAAGGCGGCGGACACCAGGACGTGGTCGATCTGCGTGCCGATCGCGGGCGCGGTGCGGGCGGGCCAGGTGGGGGTGCGGTCGGAGCCGGCGAGGCGGGCCGCGTCGCGCAGTCCGGTGTCGAGGATCGCGCGGAAGGCCGCGTGGTCCTGGGAGGCGTTGAAGTCGCCGGCCAGGACGGTGGGTTCCGAGCCCGCGGCGGCTCCGAAGTCCCGCAGTCTCCCCAACTCCTCCCGCCACACGTCCAGTTGCCCCGGCAGGGGTGGCATCGGGTGCGCCAGTTGCAGCCGTACGGCATGACCGCGCACGTCGGCGACGGCCCCCGGCATGCCCATCGTGGCCTGGATCGCGGGCGCCGCCCTCAGCGGGAAGCGGCTGAGGATGACGGACCCGGCGGAGCCGGGGCCCTCCACGGACCGCCGGTAGGGATACTCCCCGGCGAGGGTCCCCCGCAGGGTCGCCGAGCAGCCGTACTCGCACTCCACCACGAACACCACGTCCGGTTCCTCCCGGCGTACGGCGGCGACGAGGGCGTCGGTGGCGTGTCCGAACTCGACGTTGGAGGTGAGGACCTCCAGCGAGGCGAGCACCCGCCCGTCCGGTTCGCCGCCCTTGCCGTACGGGGCGATGAACCAGGCCAGCAGGCCCAGGACCACGGCCGCCCACAGCGCCCCCGGCCACCACCGGGCGAGCAGGGCGAGGGCCACCCCGAGGGCGGTGGGCGCCAGCAGCCAGGGCAGGAAGGCGAGGAGCTGGGGGACGGGGGTGATGCCGTCGGTGTCGGCGAGGCGGCAGCCGACGACCGCGCTCACGACGGCGAGGAGCAGGGCCGCGGTCCAGAGGGCGGGTCGCCGGTGGGTCACCGTGCCGAGCCTACGAGCGGGCGTCGACCTTCGCCAGGAACTCCCCGAGCGCGGCGTTGAACGCGGCGGGCCGCTCCAGGTTCGGCAGATGCGCGGCGCCCTCGATCACGCACAGCCGGGAATCCGGGAGCGCCGCGTGCATCGCCTCCGCGTCGGCGACCGGGGTGTAGGTGTCGTCGGCGCCCACGACCACCAGCGCCGGGACCGTGACGCGGGGCAGCAGGGCGCGGTGGTCGGTGCGGGCGGCGCGGGCGCGCAGGGCCGCCGCGGCGGACTCGGGACGGGTGGCCGTCATCATGCCGTGGACGTGCGCCTTCACTTCCGCACCGGCGTAGGGCGCGACCATCTTCTCCAGCACCTCGTCGGCGTAACCGCGCATCCCCTCGCGCAGCAGCCGGTCCGCCATGGCGTGCCGGGCCCGTACGCCCTCGGGCGTCTCCCCCGCCGGGAAGGTGTCGGCGAGGACCAGGCCCCGGATCCGTTCGGGGAAGAGCCGCCGGCAGTCCATGACGATCTGGCCGCCCATCGACAGGCCCGCCAGCACACAGGCCGGCACGTCCTGTTCGTCCAGCAGGGCCTCGATGTCCCGCGCGAAGTCCTCGAAGAGCTTCACGGGGGGCTCGTCGGCTGCGGTGCCGTAGCCGCGCAGGTCCGGGGCCAGGACCCGGCGGGAGGCGGAGAAGGCCTCGATCTGCGGGCGCCACATCGTGTGGTCGAAGGGGTGGCCGTGCACCAGGACCAGGGGGATCGCCGTCATGCCGCCGACCCTAGGCAGCGCCCTTTCCTCGGTGCAATAAGATCTTTGCCTTCGGTGCAATCACGGGGGGTTCGGGTGCACGACTACCGGCGTATCGCCGACCGCATAGCCGCCGACATCGCGGCTGGACGGCTCCGCCCCGGCGAACGGCTGCCCCCGCAAAGGAAGTTCGCCCGCCGGCACGGGATCGCCGCGTCGACGGCGGAGCGGGCCTACGGCGAACTCGTCCGGCGGGGCCTGGTGGTCGGGGAGGTGGGACGCGGCACCTTCGTGCGCGCCGGAGTGCCGGTGCGGCCCGGCAAGGGGCTGATCGAGGACGCGGGGGCGCCGGTCAACCTGGAGCTCAACTACCCTTCCGCACCAGGCCAGTCCGAGCTGCTCGCCGGCACGCTCGTGCCCCTGCTGCGCCCCGACCTGCTGACCGAGGCACTGCGCCCGGCCGCCGCCGGCGGCACCCCGGCCGCCCGCGAGGCCACGGCCGCCCTGCTCGCCACCCCGGGCTGGCGCCCCGCACCGGACCAGATCCTCTTCACCGGCAACGCCCGCCAGGCCGTCGCCGCCGCCCTCGCCTCGCTGGTGCGGCCGGGCGGCCGGGTCGGGGTGGAGGAGCTGACCTACCCGGTGGTCAAGGACATCGCGGCCCGTCTCGGCATCACCCTGGTCCCGCTCGCCGGCGACGAGGACGGCCTCCTCCCGGACGCGATCGCCGCCGCCCACCGCGCGGCTCCCCTGTCGGCTCTCTACGTCCAGCCGACCCTGCACAATCCGACCTCCGTGACCATGAGCGCCGAGCGCAGGCGCCAACTCGCCCGCGCGGTCACCGACTTGGACCTCCCCGTCGTCGAGGACCGCATCTGGTCGTTCCTCGCGGAGGCCGACGACCCGCTCGCGGCCCTCGTCCCCGCGCTCACCCTTGTCGTCGACGGCCTCTCCAAGCGGGTCGCGCCCGGCCTCACCGTCGGCTTCCTCGTCGTACCCCCGCAGCGCGCGGAGGCCGTGGCCGACGCCGTCCGTTCCGGCGGCTGGAGCGCGGGCCGGTTCGCGCTGGAGGCGGGGACGGGGTGGATCGCGGGCGGGACCGTGGCGCGGCTGGTCGCGGCGAAGCGGGCCGACGCGGCGCACCGGCAGCGGCTGCTGGCCGACTGCCTGGACGGGTTCGCCGTACGGTCCGATCCGCGCGCCTACTACGCCTGGTGGCAACTCCCCGCCCCCTGGCGGGCGGAGACCTTCACGGCCGCCGCCGCGGCACTCGGCATCGCTCTGACGCCCGGACCGTCCTTCGCCGTCGGCCCGCACCGCACCCCGGACGCGGTCAGGCTCGGGCTCGCGTCGGCTCCTGTGCCGGATCTGCAACGGGCACTGCGGACCCTCGCCGGGCTCGCGGCGAGCCGTAGCGAGCGGTGAGCCGGCAGGTCAGGGCCACCGCGAGACCGACGGCCACCAGCAGCCAGGACACCGTGCGCAAGGTGGAGGTCAGCGCGTCGTAGACGGCGCCCACGGCCGGGCGGCGGACCGGGTCGGGCAGGTCGGTGAGGGTGAAGTGGCGGCCCACGGCGACGGCGAGGCCGAGGAGCGCGCCGCCGAGCGCGGTGCCGAGGGCGGTCGCGGTGAGGGCGCGGCGGCGGCAGGCCGCGACCGCGATCCCGGCGACGGCGAGCACGGCGGCCGTGACGGGCAGCCAGAAACCGGCGACTTCGAGCACGTCGTAGCCCTTCCTCAGGCGGTCGAGTTCGGTGGCCGGGAGCACGGCGACCCGGGTGCGGGGAAGGTCCAACGGCACGTGCGCGAGGGCCAGTCGGCGCTCCACCTCGGCCAGGTCGACACTCACCTCGCGACGGCTGTCGTCGTGCAGCGCGCTCCACACGGCGTCGTGGACGGCCCGGTTGCCGGCGTCCCAGACGGCGGGGAAGGCCGGGGTGCGGGCGAAGTCGTGCACGAGGGGCCGCAGCGGTGCGTCGACCTCGTCCGCCACCGCGTCCCGTACGGCGGGGTCGGCGGCGAGCGGTGCCATCGCGGTGACGTACCGGCCCGGATCGGCGAGGCCGTACGCCGCCCAGGCCGCCAGTGCGCCGAAGGGCACCAGGAGACAGGCCACGGCGATCAGGGCGGCCGACAGGGCGCCACGGACACGGGAGGTCACCCCTTCAGGCAAGACCGCCGAAGGCGCCCGCGCGAGCCGTGGAGCTGGGGATTAGGCCTTCCGGTGGAGGGTTCACCCGAACGGGTGTCTCATGGATCAAGGGGGTACCGGGGGAAACCGGGGAGAAGGAGGCCGACCCATGCGCACCACTACGGCCCTGCGGACCCTGGCCGTGGCGCTGCTCACCGGCGGAACGCTCGCCGTCCCGGCCGCGGGCACGTTCGCGGCGGCAGCCCCGCCCACCCACGCCGAAGGCCACCACGGCGGCGGTCCGATCTGGGGCACCATCGTCTCCCGCACCGCGCTCAACGTGCGGGACGCGCCCACCACCCACTCCGCGGTCGTCGACCGGCTCGCACCGGGCAGTCAGGACCGCATCGAGTGCATGGTCCGCGGACAGAGCGTCAACGGCAACCCGTACTGGTACTGGTTCACCGGTGCCGAGGGCTGGGTCAGCGCCGCGTTCGTCGACACCGCCGGACGGTCCGTGCCGACCTGTGCGGACCCCTGTCCGCAGTGGAAGAACGACACCTGGAACAACGCCGACTGGAGCGATCCCGACTGGAACTCCGGTTCCGACTCCTGGGCGGCCTCGGGCTCCGTGACCTTCAGCTTCTCGGGCTCCTGGACCTGGACCGCGACCGGATGAGCCTCGGCGGACACCTGGACCTGGAATTCCAGGCTGTCCGGTGAGTGGAGGGATGAGGGAAGAGCGGACCCCGGCCTGGACACCGG
>NZ_JBHUXV010000264.1:0-4523 GCF_042669125.1 Streptomyces sp. NPDC057253
CCGCGGCGCAGGCGTGGCCGGCTGCGCGGTAGTGCAGTGGCGGGAGGGGGCCGCGGGTGCGGCCGGCGCGGGAGCGGGGGGGGCGGGGGGCCGGGCGGACGCGGGCGGCGTCCGTCGGCGGGGCCGAGGTCCGCCGGCCGGGCCGGGGTCGGCCGGAACCCTACTCGCTAATACCGAACATGACTAGGTTTTGCGTCGGCTGTCGTGCGGGTGCCGTTGCCGCGGGGTGTTCGCCGCCCCGCGGCAACGGCGGTCCCCGGTCGGCCGGTTCTGCCCGGTCGGCCGCCGTCGTACCGTCAGAACATCGTGTTGTCGTTGGCGGAGGTCGTCGGCACGCTCTGGATCACGTCCCAGTGCTCCACGACCTTGCCGTCGCGGATGCGGAAGATGTCCACGATGGCCAGACCGGGGTCACCCGGCGAGGGGATGAAGTGGCTGTGGAACGCCACGAGATCGCCCTCCGCGATGATCCTCTTGGGCTCGACCTGGAGCTGCGGGGACTGCTGGAACAGGCCGGCGAGACCGGCCCGCGCCCCCTCCGGGCCGTCCGCGATGCCGGGGTTGTGCTGGTGGTACTCGGGTGCCACGTAGGTGTCGATGGCGGACAGGTCCTGGTGGACGAGCAGCCGGTCGTAGTAGTCGATCGCCAGCTTCTTGTTGCGCTCGGTGAGCCATCGCTGCCCGGCGACGGGTGTCTGCGGCCGGCTGAGGGTGGAGAACATGTCGTTGCCGCTGACGGAGGTGGCGGGCACGTCCTCCAGTACGTCCCAGTGCTCGGCGATCTTCCCTCCCTGGAAGCGGAAGATGTCGACGACGGCGCTGCCTCGGGTGCCGGGCGTCGCTACGAGGTTCGAGTGCACGAGAACCAGGTCGCCCTCTGCGATGACGCGCTTCACCGAGTACGTGGCCTGCGGGAACTGCTGGTGGAAGGAGCGGCCGACCGCCTTGAGGGCCGCCGCGCCGTCGCCGACCTGCGGATTGTGCTGGATGTAGTCCGTGCGGACGAACCGGTCGACGACTCCGGTGTCGCCCCGCTCGAACACGCCCTTCAGGACGTGGACGGCGACCCGCTTCTGGTGGGCGAGCCGGGCGCTGTCGCCCTGCTGGTGCTGCTGGGTGACGGTCATGGTGGTGGCCGACGCGGCGGGAACGATGCCGACGGCGGTGATCGCCACCGCCGCGAGTGCGGCGGTGGCGGCCCTGCGGGCGGACGTGCGGGCAGACATGGGCTCTCCTGAGCGTTTCCAAGATCGAAATTGTGGTTACCGCGAGAGAGCGCTAACCACTAGTAAGCGTCAGTCTGCCTGTAGGTGATGTTGCATGGCAAGTCGATTCGCTGACTATGCAGCTAAATTCTTTCGACTTACGAGCGATGCGTTGGGTATTTGAGGTGATTTGCGCTCTTCGTTCCAAGAAGGATTGATGTCATGTCAGTGGTGTGAGGTGCTGAGGCCTTCCACCGTCATGGTCAGCCTGTCGCCGGGGACGAGCGGGGGTCGGCCGGTCGCGACCGACGGTGACGCCGTCGACGTCGACGCGGATTCCGAGGTCCAGGCGTCCTTCGTCGTCGCGGTGGGCGTCGAGTTCTTCGGTGGTGACGAGCCGGGGCCCGAGGGCGGTCGAGTCGTCCGCTTCCGGCCGTTGGTGTGAGTGCGGTACGCGGGCGCCGGCCGGGTGACCCGCCGACGGCGCCGGGCTGCGCGCGAGGGGTTCTACGACGGTTCGGGAGGCGTCTGGTGCGGGACGGCCCGCCCGGAGCACGGGAGGTGTTGACCGCCGTGGGCCCCGGGATGGTCGGAGACCTGGAGGCATCGGTCCGCGGAGTCACGGCGCAAGTCGCCGCGGCCGCCCCGCATTTCGCCGTACCGGAGACCGGAACGGAACGGCACGACGGCCGAGCGGTCCTTCTAGTCTCACGCCAGTGGCCGACGTGACGAGGTGTCGCCTCACCGGGGCGCTGCCGTTCTCGACGACCTGCACGTCGACGCCTTGGGTGACTCACCGATCAGGAGGTCGTGCGGTGGCATGGATCAGAGCGTGCGCCATCGGGTCCGCGGAGCGGGCGGACCACTGCCGGGTCCGGAGCGGACCGGCCCGGATCCCGGCCGGCGGTCTCTGGACTCCGAATGCCTCAGGGACGGTCCGCGCATGACCTCGCTGAAGGGCGCGCCCGCCGCCGTCCAGGGCTGGTTCGCCGCCGAGAACTCCGCCGACCAGGCGGCGGGACTGCGGACCGTGCTCGGCCCCGATGTCGTGATGGACTTCGGCGGTCAGAAGATACGCGGCGTCGAAGCCGTCGTCGCCACGGTCACCTTCGCGATGCCGGGCGGCTGGCTCGGCGACGCCGAGTGGAGCGTGCTTCCGGTGGGCGCGGCGGGGCAGGTGACGGTCCGGGCCACCGGCCCCGGTGGCACTCAGGTGCAGGTGTTCGTGCCGGGAGCGCCTCCCCAGCGGATGGACGCCATGGACATCACGTTCACCCTGGACGAGGAAGGTCTGATCATCGGCCTGGCCGGACAGGCGCACCAACCCGAACCGCCCGGCCTGCGCCGCCCGTTGCGGGCGGGGGACACCGCTCCCGACTTCGTCCTGCCGGACGTCGAGGGCGTCGGGGTCCCCCTGCGCCAGGAGGGGACGCAGGCCACGGTCGTCGTCTTCGTGAGCAACCACTGTCCGTTCTCCCTGGCCTGGCACGACAGACTGGAGCGGGCCGGGCGGGACTACGCGGACCGGGGCGTGCGCCTGCTGCACATCAACTCCAACGACCCCGCGCAGGGTGCCAAGGACGGCCTCGACCACTGCCGCGAGCGGGTCGCCGCCGGGCACTTCACCGGTCCGTACCTGGTGGACGAGGGTCAGGCGGTGGCGCGCCGCTGGGGCGCCCGGCGCACCCCGGAGGTGTTCGTCCTCGACGACGACGGCACGGTGGCGTACCACGGCGCCCCCGACTCGGATCCGACCGACGACTCGCTGAACGCGGGCTGGCTGCGCGGCGCGCTGGATCACCTCCTCGCCGACAAGGCCCCGGACCCCGCCGACACCGAGCCCGTCGGCTGCTCGATCAAGTGGACGGAGCGATGAGGGCTCCGCACGCGCAGCGTGGCCCGGAGCGACCGCCCGGCGCGGCGTCCAGGCCACACGACGACTCCTGGGAGGCATGCGCATGACGTATCTGGAGAAGGCACCCGCCGGCGTGCAGGGCTGGTTCGCGGCCGAGAAGTCGGCGGACCCGGGGGCGGGGCTGCGGGCCGTGCTCGCACCCGACGCGGTGTTCGACTTCGGCGGACGCAGGACCGAAGGAGTGGACAACGTCGTCATGATCGTCGGACTCATGATGCCCCCGGGGTGGCTCGGCGAGGTCGAGTGGAGTGTGCTGCCGGTCGGGACGGACGAGCGGGTGACCGTACGGGGGGTCGGCCCCGGCGGCGCCCCGCTGCCCAGCCCCGGAGGACCGATGGGCGCCATCGACTTCACCTTCACTCTGGACGCCGACGGCCTGATCACCGAGGTCGCCCCGCAGCCCCACCACCCCGAACCCGAGGACCTGATCCGGCCCTTGCGGCCGGGGGACACCGCACCCGCCTTCGTCCTGCCCGACGTGGACGGCGCCGAGGTCTCCCTGAGCCCGGAGGGGGCGAGGGCCACGGTCGTGGTCTTCACGTGCAACCACTGCCCGTTCTCCCTCGGCTGGCACGACAGGGTCCAACAGGTCGCTCGGGACTACGCGGCACGCGGTGTCCGCTTCCTGCACATCAACCCCAACGACCCCGCCGTGAACCCCAAGGACGGTGTCGAGACCTCCCGGAAACGGGTCGCCGAGGGGGAGTTCGCCGGGCCGTACCTCGTCGACGAGGGTCAGGCGGTGGCGCGCCGCTGGGGCGCCCGGCACACCCCGGAGGTGTTCGTCCTCGACGAGCACGGCACGGTGGCGTACCACGGCGCCCCCGACGCGGACGTCGCCGACGACTCGCTGAACGCGGGCTGGCTGCGCGGCGCGCTGGAGCACGTCCTCGCCGGTACGGCTCCGGACCCCGCCGACACCGAGCCAGTCGGCTGCTCGATCAAGTGGACGCGGTGATGAGAGCCCCGCGGGTGGAACTGCTGTGGTGGTCCGGCTGCCCCTCCCACGGGACGGCCAGGGCCATGCTGGAGGAGGCGATGACGGGACTCGGGCTGGATCCGGCCGGCATCGAGACACTGCAGGTCGTCACCGACGCCGACGCGGCCCGTGAGTGCTTCACGGGCTCGCCCACCATCCGCGTCGACGGCAGGGACATCGTGCCGCCGGAGGAGGGCGCGCCCCCGGCGCTCACGTGCCGCGTCTACTTCCGCCAGGACGGCCGGCCGAGCCCCCTGCCGGATCCCGCCCTGGTCCGTCACGCCCTGGAGCGGTCGCTCGACCACGCTTGACGCGCCGCCTTCCGGCACGCCGGAAGGCGGCCGGAGCACGGCGACGGACGTGCGGCCGCGAGGGCCGGCGGTGGCGGCGGCTCCCCTGCGCCACCACCGCCGGTCGTCGTGCC
>NZ_JBHUXV010000265.1:0-4397 GCF_042669125.1 Streptomyces sp. NPDC057253
GCCGGGGCCTGTGCCCCGGCCTCTCCCACATCGTGCCCTGTCGCCGACGGCTGCCGGGGTCCGATGGCTTGTGCGCCGTGACTCCCGAGGGACCGCCGGCTCCGCGGCCTTCGCCAGGCGCCCGGTCCGGCGGGCAAGCGATTGCCCCTGCGGTGCCCCGAGCGTGCCGGCGCCCGACGGTCGGCCCCCGTGCTACAGGTCAGTGGCCGTCGCCGTCCAGCGCGTTCGTTATCGCCTTCACTCCGCCGTGCGCCGAGTAGCCACCGTCGACGGTGATCTCCGCGCCGTTGACGTAGGACGCGTCGTCGGACAGCAGGTACACCACGAGGGGTGCCACCTCGTCCACCGCGCCCGCCCGGCCCTGAGGCGTCATCGACAGATGTGCCTGCACGAACACCGGGTTCGCGGAGACCATCAGCGGTGTCTCGATGTAGCCGGGGTGGACCACGTTCGTACGGATGCCCCGCGGTGCCAACTCCAGCGCGGCCACCTTCGACAGTCCCCGCAACGCCCACTTGCTGGCCGTGTAGGCGACCGCGTGATGGGCGGTCAGACCCGCCACCGAGCCGACGTTGACGATCGAGGAGCCGGCCGGCATCAGCGGCGCCAGCGCCTGGATGCCCAGCAGAGCGCCCGTCGTGTTCACCGCGAAGGCCCGGTTCCAGTCGGCGAGTTCGACCTCGCCGAGCCGCGCCCGCACCGCGATGCCCGCGTTGTTGACCAGCCCGTGGACGACGTCCAGCTCTGCTGCCAGCGCCGACCAGTCCTGCGGCGCCGACACGTCGAGGTGCCGGTACACCACGTCCAGATCGTCGGCCCGCAGGAGCTCCGCCAGCTTCTCACCCGCCTCGTCCAGCACGTCGGTGGCGATGACCCTCGCGCCCTCCCGGGCGGCCGCGGCCACTTCCGCGGCCCCTTGGCCCTGCGCTGCTCCGGTGACGACGACGGTACGGTCCACCAAACGCGTACGGCTCACGGTTCCTCCAGTGACCGAGTGCGGAATGTCTCCCGTCCACGCTAGGAACCGGCGGCCGACTCCGGAAACACGTGTTCACCATGGCTGGCATCCGCGGTGGCGATCTCCCGGGAGGCCGTTCACCGCCGGCCGTTCGCCCCGGGCGGCGGGCCGCGGGACGCGCGTAGGGGCCCGACGGCAACCGTCGGGCCCCTACAGGGTCCTGGCATGTCCCCGCGCCCGGGACGCACGCTCGCCGGAGAACAGACCCTCTAGTGCGGAATCCCCATCTGGGTCGTCCTGCCCTCCAGATCGGTCGCGGTGAAGCTGTTGTACGAGACCTGGATGGTGGCGAACCTGCCGTCCTTGATCTCGTACATGATGATCCCGCGATAGTCGAACGACTCACCCTTGCGCACGGGGCCGAACAGCGAGTCCGCGTGGTCCCCGAGTGCCTCGAAGTGGGTGTGCATGCGCACGGCGACCGTCTCACCGTCGCTGACGAACCGCTCGACGTGCAGTGTCTCGCGGAACCTGCCCCAGATCTTGGCGTAGTGGTCCTTCATTCCCTGGACACCCCGGAACTCCAGCGTTCCGTTCAGCATCCTCATGTCGGGGTCCAGGTAGTCGTCGAAGGCGGTGTCGTCCTCCGCGTTGAAGCGGCGGATGTATGCGTCGTACGTGGAACTGTCCACTGTGCCTCCAGGCGGGTGCGGGACGGCCTGCGGCCGTTACAGCGGGTCGGTGTACGAGGTGGTCTCCGACCAGTCGCGGTAGGGGCGCGGAGGGACCGGCTGATAGGCCGGGGCCTTGTCCGGGTGGTACGGCTGGTTGAAGGTGACGGGACGGGTGGGCGGTGTCATGCCCTCCATCGTGCTGCCCTCCTCCGGGAAGTACGCGGGACGGTTCAGCGCGGCGTCCACCCAGCTCCGGTCGTAGGGGGTGCGGAACGTGGTGAGCACGTGCAGGTGCCACACCCGCCACTGACCGTTCTCCTTGACGAAGTCGGCGCTGTAGCGGCCCCAGGACCAGTGCGGCTTCGGCGGCTCGCCCGGCACGATGGGGAAGGTCTCGTGACCGGGTGAGATCCACACACCCTTGGCGGTCTCCCCGTCCTCGGCGACCTCGATCACCTGGGTGGTCAGACAGTGCTCGATCAGCAGACCGGGGGTGCCCGCGGGGAAGGGGTTCTCCTTGACGTAAGCCGCCATGATCGTCTCGCGGCCGTCCCAGACCCCCCAGTCCTCGGCCTCGAAGCAGATGTCGTCGCGGGTCGACCAGCACTCCTCGAACTCGCGGTCGTTCATGCCCGCGGAGTGCAGGAAGGCCCGGCGGCCCATCAGGTTCTGGATCTCCTGCACGGCCTCCAGACGTTCGAGCCGCCGGCGCAGCGCGTGGATCTCTTCACTCATGGTCCGTGTTTCCTCTCGGTGGTGGGATTTCGGCTCTCGGTGGTGTGCGTCGCGGTGTCCCGTCAGGACGAGGACGTGCCGGAGATGCCCCAGGACTTGTCCGCGTCCGGCGCGAAGGCGCTCAGCTGCTGCTGCACCGAGGTGGTCGGCACGTTCGTGATGTTCTCGGCGAGGAGGTAGTGCGAGTTCGTCGTCACGATCGGGATGACGTAGTGCAGCGAGTCGTAGCGCTCCACGGCCTGGCGCAGCAGGGAGTCGTAGGCGTCGCCCTGCTCCGTCGCGGCCCGCGACAGCAGTGAGTCGAGCTCGGCGTCCTTGGTCTGCTGGACGTTGGCGAGGGCGCCGGTGCCGTAGGCGTTGGTGGTGAGCTGGAAGTAGGTGTCCGCGCCGGCCGACAGGCCGAACTGCGCCGACTGGTACTTCGTGTCCATCAGCGGGGTGATGAAGTCGGACAGTGCCGCGCCCACGGACTTGAGTTCCACGGTGATCCCGGACTTGGCGAGCTGCTGCTGCAGCGCGGTCGCGAGCGTGTGGTTGGGATCCCAGCCGCCGGAGCTGAGCACGGAGACCGTGATCCCGTCGGGATGTCCCGCCTGCTTGAGGAGTTGCCGGGCCTTGGCGGTGTCCTGCTCGATCTCCTTCGCGTCGTACGAGCCGGCGCTGCCGGAGCCGACCAGCGAGTACGCGGGAGTGGCGAGTCCACCGTAGATCGCCTCTGCGATGGACTTGCGGTCGAGGGCGTACGTGAACGCCTCGCGCACGAGCGGGCTGTTCAGCGGCTTGCCCTTGCGGTCCTCCAGCATCAGCAGCTGGAGATCGCCGCCGGCACTGGTGTAGGTGAACCCGGCCTTCTTCGCGGTCGCCACGTTGTCGGCCGAGGTGTTCCAGAGCGCGTCCGCCTGGCCGCTGCGCAGCGCGGAAAGCTGAGCGGAGGCGTCGGGCAGGACCGTCTGGACGACCGAGTCGAACTTGACCGCCTTCTGGTTCCAGTACGCGTCGTTGCGCTTGAAGACGTACTTGCTGCCCGAGACCGTGTCGGCCTTGTCGAGGACGTACTGGCCCGCGCCGTGCGTCTCCGCCGCGAGCGAGTCCTGGTTCTTCAGGCCGGTGGGGCTGATGACCAGCCCCATCTTGTAGTCCTGGGTCAGGGAGACCGCCGCGGTGGGATTGGACCTGCCGTAGTGGATGACGAGGGTCTGCTTGCCCGTCACCTCGATGGAGTCGATGTCGCCGGCGTAGCGGACGTCCGCGTTGTCGGGCAGCTTCAGAAAGCGGTTGACGGAGGCCTTCACGGCGTCGGCGGTGAGCGCGTCACCGTCGGAGAAGGTGACGCCGGAGCGGAGCGTGATCTCGAACGTCTTGTTCTTGTCGTCGAGGTACTTCCACTTGGTCGCCAGGGCGGGGCGCAGGGAGCCGTCGTTGTCCCGGTAGATCAGCGGCTCGTAGGCGGCCCACACGAAACTCGCGGGTGCCGCCGTGGCCGGGTCGACGCTGTTGGGCGCCTGGGTGTAGGCGATGGTGAAGGTGCCGTCGGTCTGGGCGGCCGGACTGGAACCGGAACATGCCGCGAGGCCGGCCCCGACGGTGAGCGTGGTGGTCGTGGCGACGATCGCGCGGACCGTTCTTGATCCGAGTGACATGGAGACCCTCCTGCGGGTGCCGTACCGGTGCCGGGTACGAAAGGTCGGGGGCTGTGAGGGGTGAGCTCAGGCAACCACGGGCCCGGCCCCGGGCAGAAGCCGCGATTGGCGATGGCTGGCATCGCCAACACCGCGCCAACACGGCCTCCTTCAGCGGGTTTCCCGCCCATAGGGTCGAGAGGTGAGGCGTGGCCGCCCCTTCCGCCGCCGCCGCGGCACCGCCGCGCGGACACCGGCCGGGGCGACGCCCCGGAATCCCAGCGGACATGGTCCGGGCGGGTGACGCAGCAGGCGCACCGGCCGGACCTGTGAGGAGCACCCATGCACATGGACGTCACGGCCGACGTGGTGGTCGTCGGAGCGGGAAGCGCCGGCCTCGCGGCCGCGGTG
>NZ_JBHUXV010000266.1:0-4389 GCF_042669125.1 Streptomyces sp. NPDC057253
GTCCCTCACGGGCGTCTACAGCGCGGTGAACGTCCACAGCAGGTTGGTGCTGGAGCCGTACGTCCACTGCTTGGTGACCGAGCCGGACGACACGTTCCCGCCGCCGTCCAGGACGAGCCCGGTGGTGCGGTTGGCGATCGAGTAGCGGCCGTCTCCGCGATGGGTGATCAGCCACTGCTGGTTGGTGCCGCCGTTCCACGCGGCCTGGCGGGCGGCCGAGCCGTCGGCGGTGGCGCCCCAGCCGTCGGCGACCATGCCGTTGGTGCGGTTGACCAGCCTGTAGTAGCCGCCACCGACCTCGACCGCCTGCCACTGGACGTTGGGACTGCCGTCCCAGGTCCACTGCTTGAGGTTGGAGCCGGAGGCCACGTTGCCGCCGCTGTCCAGGGCCAGGCCGTCGGTGACGTTGAGGACCTGGAAGTACGCCGACGGGTTGAACTGCACCTTCAAGGACGTCACGGCGTCGTTGTTGCCGGTGTTGCGCAGATCGGCGTTGTCGGCGGTGAAGGTCCACGCGGTGCCGGTGAAGTTGTCGCCCGCGTAGCCGATGACCTGGTGGCCCGGGGCGAGCCGCAGGGAGGACAGGGTGCCCGGGGTGAGACCGGCCAGTGTGAGTGCGTCGGCGGTGTAGTCGCCGATCTCCAGGACGGTGCCGGTACCGGCGTAGTTGACGTCCTGGAAGGTCACGGCTCCGGCCGCCGGCCGCAGGCTGGGTATCTGGCCGGTGAACGTCAGCTTCAGCACGTAGGCGTTGGCGCTGAACGGCGCCGACGACGGCAGGGTGACCGTGAGACCGCTCGCGCTCTGGGACGGGGTCGCGAGGTTGGTGTAGGTGCCGGCGGTCGCGTTGAGCAGCTGCACCGACTTCAGCGAAGTGACGTCGATCCTCGCGGAGTTGAGCGTCTTGATGGTCAGGGAGGCGCCGGGCCAGCCGAGGACGGTGGCGTACAGGACGGTGTTCGCCTTGTTCCGGGTGAAGCGGATGTCCTGTGCGGTGCCGGCCGTGGGGGTGGTGAAGGCGCCGCCGCCCATCTTCGTGGGGCCCTCGCCGTACGCCGTCCACGCCCGGGTGTCGTAGACCGACTCCCCGAAGCGCTTCAGGTAGTCGCCGATGGCCAGCAGGACGTCCCGCTGGCCCTGCGGGATGGTGCCGTCGGCCATGGGCGCGATGTTCAGCAGCATGTTGCCGTTCTTGCTGACCCGGTCGATCAGCGCGTGCAGCATCTGCTGCGTCGAGTAGTAGCCGATGCCCTGCGTGTAGCACCAACTCGAGCTGGAGATGCTGTCGTCGGTCAGCCAGTAGGGGCTGGTGAGGTCGCCCGGCCCGCCGCGCTCGTAGTCGAAGACCTCACCGTGGCCGTTCAGTCCGTCCTTGTAGGTGGCGACCACCTCTTTGCCCCAGGAGTTGGCCTGGTTGTAGTAGTAGGACAGGAAGTTGAGGCGCTGCTGCTCGTCGACCGCGGTGAGGTCGAAGTCCTGCCAGAGGATGTCCGGCTGCGCGCGGTCGATGACCTCCTTGAGCTTGTCGTACCAGAGCTGGTTCTCGGCGGTCGAACCCAGCTGCCCGTAGAGCTTCTTCAGGCTCTGGTCGGTCTGCGCGGGGACATGGTCGTAGTAGCCGTTGAAGTTGTAGGCGTGGTGCATGGCCACCAGCAGCTTCAGGTTCCGCGCGCGAATGGCGTCGGTGAACAGCCGCAGCAGGTTCAGGCCGGGGCCCTTGCCCACGGAGTTCCACTCGTTGACCTGGCTGTCCCACATGGAGAAGCCGTCGTGGTGCTCGGCGACCGGGCCGGCGAACCTCGCTCCGGCGTCCACGAACAGCTGCGCCCACTCGTTCGGATCGAAGGCACCGCCCGCCGACTTGAGCTTCGGCGCGAACTGCACGGTGTTGCCCGCCAGGTCCTTCGCCCCGTTGATGAAGTTGTGGTACGGCCAGACCGAGGGGTCGCCGTAGGTGGCCTTGTGATGAGTGTTGGCGTTGCTCCCGCCGATGTACATGTTGCGCGGGTACCACTCGCTGTCGTACGCGGGGACGCTGAAGACGCCCCAGTGGAAGTAGATGCCGAACTTGGCGTCGCGGAACCACTCCGGAGCCGCCGGATGCTGGTTCACGGAGTTCCACGTGGGGGTGTAGGTGGTGGGCGCGGCCAGGGCACGGCCGGCGGTGAACGCGTCGGTGGTGACCGCGGCCGCCACGACGGCGGTGGCGCCTGCGACGAACTGACGTCTGCTGAGCGAACTCGACATGGGACATCCCTGGTGCGGAGGGGGACACGGGGGCCCGGAAGCCGGATGTTACGGACGAAGGTCGACCCTGTGTCGGGTCCGTGTCAACAAGCGTGCAGGGATGAATACTGGAGTTTTACAGGCCTGGAGGAGGGTTTCGGCCGCAATAAGCCCTTTCGTTGTCGCCAGACATCACATGTATTCGGCTTTGGCGTAGACCTGATGAGCCGGGCCGTATCATCAACATCGCTGAGCGGCGGTGGAAGGAGTTCGCGGTGTCCCTGACGGACAAGGCCATCGAGCAGATCCGTGAGCTGATCCGCTCCGGCGCCCTGCCTCCTGGCTCGAAACTGCCGCCGGAACCGGACCTCGCGGCTCAGCTCGGCCTGTCCCGCAATCTCGCCCGCGAGGCGGTCAAGGCGCTGGCCGTCGCCCGGGTCCTGGAGGTGCGGCGCGGCGACGGCACCTATGTCACCAGCCTCCAGCCGAGCCTGCTCCTGGAGGGGCTCGGCGGCGCGGTGGAACTCCTCCAGGGGGACTCGGGTGCCATCCAGGACCTCATGGAGGTACGGCGGCTTCTCGAACCGATGGCCACGGCGCTCGCCGCGACCCGCATCACGGAGGAGCAACTGGCCGAGGTGAAACGGCACTTGGACGCCATGCGCGAGGCGCGCGAGGACGTCGAACTGCTCAACGCCCACGATGCCGCGTTCCATCGCGCGGTCGTCTCGGCCACCGGCAACGAGTCCCTGCTCACGCTCCTGGAGGGCATCTCCGGCCGCACCCTGCGCGCCCGCATCTGGCGCGGACTGGTCGACGATCAGGCGGCGGGCCGCACCCTCGCCGAGCACGAGGCGATCTTCGCGGCGCTGTCCCGCCGCGACGCCACGCTCGGCCAGGCCACCGCGCTGGTGCACGTGAGCAACACCGAGCAGTGGCTGAGGGCACACCTGGACGCCACCGCGTGACGGCGGCGCCGGAGCCAGGTGTGCCCGGTGTCGAAGTGAACTACCCGGTCAGCAGTACAGGTTGCCGCCGGGGGCGACCCCGAGGATGGACGTGAACCGGTTGTAGGCGTCGACCCGGCTCTGCACCTGGGCCGGGTTGCGTCCGTCGCACTCCAGTGAGCCGTTGATGGAGCGAATGGTCTGGCCGAATCCCGCCTGGTTGACCATGGCGTTGTGCGGGGTCATGGTGCCGGGGCCGGACTGGGTGTTCCAGTACCAGAGGCCGGTCTTCCACGCCACGGCGGAGTCGTTCTGCACCAGCCAGGGGTTGTTGAGCAGATCGATCCGCAACGCGTCTCCCGCGGCCTTGTAGTTGAAGTTCCACGACAGCTGGATCGGCCCGCGCCCGTAGTAGGCGGCCTGACCGGCCGGGCAGCCGTAGGGCTGGTTCCAGTCGCAGTAGTGCGGGTAGTTGGCGGTGTTCTGCTCGACGATGTGCACGAGCCCGCCGGTCTCGTGGTTGACGTTGGCGAGGAAGGCGGCGGCCTCCTGCTTCTTCACGGTGTCGCTGCCGGTGTTCGCGAAGCCGGGGTAGGCGCTGAGCGCCGCCACCAGGCCGCTGTAGGTGTAGAAGGAGTTCCGGTTCGGGAACATCTGGTTGAACTGCGCCTCGCTGACGACGAATCCGGACGGCTGGCTCCCGCCGCCGCTCGCGGGCGCGTTCCACTTCTGGTTCGCCGTGCCGGAACAGGTCCAGATCTGCAGCCGGGTGCCGTTGGCGCTGTTGTTGTCCCGCACGTCCAGACACTTGTTCGCGGCCGGGTTGACGATGTCCCGCGCGCCGGAGACCACCCACTGCTGGTTGGCGCCGCCCGAGCAGTCCCACAGCTGGACGGCCGTGCCGTCGGCGGTACCGCGCTCCACGACATCCAGGCACTTGCCGAGCGCCCGCAGGGTTCCGTCACCGGGGTTGGACCAGATCTGGGCGCCGGTGCCGTTGCAGTCGTAGAGCTGTACGGCCGTGCCGTTGGCGGTGGACGCGCCCGCCACGTCGACGCACTTGCCGGCGAGGCCGGTGATCGTGCCGTCGGCGGCCCGGGCGGCGGGGGCCGCGGTGAACAGTGCGGCGAGGACGGCGAAGAGCAGGGCGAGGACCGGGAACCGGCTTCTGCGCGGGGAGGTGGGCATGGGTGCTCCTTGAGGGGGGTGGGGGAGG
>NZ_JBHUXV010000267.1:0-4301 GCF_042669125.1 Streptomyces sp. NPDC057253
GGCCAGGAGATCCCGGCCCACCCCGCCGGAGCCGCCCGGTCGCCGTGCTACCGCCTGGTGCGTCGATGGGCGAGCAGCGCGAGGGACACGGCGATGATGAGGGCGGCTCCGTTGAACAGGTCGGACACATAGGTCGGGGCGCCCGCCAGCTGGAGTCCGTAGATCCCGGTGCCCAGCAGGGCCACGGCGAGCAGGGTACCGAGGACGTTCACCCGGCCGTTGGTCTTCACCTGTGTGGCGCCGAGCAGCACCGCCGAGAACGCCGGCAGGAGGTACGGCGGCCCCACGTTGGGGTCGGTCGCGCCGAGCTCGGCGGCGAGGACCACTCCGGCCACGGTCGCCATGAGGCTGGAGGCGAGCAGCGCCCACACCGACACCCGGCCCACCCGGACGCCGATGAGCCGTGCGGCCTCCTTGTTGCCGCCGACCGCGTAGGCGTAGCGCCCGGCCGTGGTGAGTTCCGTGACGTAGAAGAGGATCAGGCCGGCCGCGACGACGTACCAGACCGGTGTGGGCACCCCCAGCAGCGTGCCCTGCCCGAAGCTGGTGAGCCTGCTGCCCGGGGGCAGGATCACCTGGTTGCCCTCCGTGATCCAGTAGGCGAACGCCGACAGCAGGCTGCTGGTGCCCAGCGTGGCGATGAACGAGTCGACCCCGACCCCGACCACGAGCGCGCTGTTGACGACGCCGACACCCAGTCCGGTCAGGAGCACGAGGAGGAGGGTGACCCCGAGGCTCCTGCCGTCGGCCTGGAGCTGGACGGTCAGTACGGCGCCGACGCCGAGCGTGGCCGCGACGGACAGGTCGAACAGCCCGGCCGCGACGGGCAGGATCAGCGCCATCGCCACGATCGCGGTGACGGACTGGTTCGCGCTGACGGTGCGCAGCGTGGTGGTCGTGAGGAAGGTGTCCGGCACCCAGAGTCCGTACAGGAGGACGAGGGCGGCGAGGGCATACACCCCGCTGAGCCGGTCGAGTCCGGCCCGGTGCACGAACGCGGCGCGGGCCGTGGGCCGTTGGGGCGGTGCGTCGCCGGGGGCGGGCTGGGTGTCCGCCGGGCGCAGGTCTTCGGCAGGGCTCATCCCCGGTCTCCTTCGGTCTCGGTGAGGCATGCGGCGGCGAGTTCGTCCGCGTCGACCGGCGCGGCGAACTCCGCCCTCGCCCGGCCGCGGGAGAGGACGACCACCCGGGTGCACAGGCGCGCCAGTTCTTCGTTGTCGGTCGAGCAGACCAGCACGGCGGCCCCCTCGGCGGCCGCCTCCTCGACGCGCCGGTGGATCTCCTCCCGTGCTCCGATGTCGACACCCTGAGTGGGTTCGTCGAGCAGCAGGACGGACGGACGCAGGCGCAGCAGCCGGGCGAGCACGACCTTCTGGCTGTTGCCGCCGGACAGCTGGGTGAGCGGACTGCGCGGATGCGGGGTCCTGATGTCGAGTCGCCCGACCCAGGAGGCCGTTTCCTCGACCTCCAGCCGGCGCCGGTACACCAGCCGTCGTACGAAGTCGCGGGGCCGGGAGATCGCGATGTTCTCGGCGACGTCGTGTCCGTGCAGGACGGCGTTGGCGGCGCGGTCCGCGGGCACGAGGGCCATTCCCGCGGTGATGGACAGGTCGGGGCGTCCGGGCGGGAGGGGGTCGCCTTTGAGCGTCACCGTGCCCTGGCGTGGCAGCGCCCCGAACAGCAGCGGTGCCAGTTCCTCCCGGCCCGATCCGGTGATCCCCGCGACGCCGAGCACCTCGCCGGCCCGTACGTCGAGGTCGACGCCGTGCACGGACCGGCCGCGCACCGCCCGGGCGGCGAGTCTGACGGGTGCGGTGCCGGCCGGTGGCCGGCCGGCCAGCCGGTCCACCTTCCGCCCGACCATCAGTTCGATCAGCTCGCTCTCGTCGGTGGCGGCGACGGGCTTGGTGGCGACGACCCGTCCGCCCCTCAACACGCTGA
This sequence comes from Streptomyces sp. NPDC057253, assembly GCF_042669125.1. Lineage (NCBI taxonomy): Bacteria > Bacillati > Actinomycetota > Actinomycetes > Kitasatosporales > Streptomycetaceae > Streptomyces > Streptomyces sp. NPDC057253. Next base: position 1,942 of record NZ_JBHUXV010000267.1, read on the forward strand.
CCCGGTCGGCCAGTTCGAAGACCTCGGAGAGATGGTGCGAGATGAGCACGACACCGATGCCGCGCTCACGGACCCGACGGACCAGGTCGAAAAGGTGGGCGACCTCGGGGCCGGGCAGGTTCGCGGTCGGTTCGTCCAGGACGAGCACCCGGGCCGGTGTCCGGTGCGGCGCGACCGCCCGGGCGACCGCGACCGCGGAACGCTCACTGGCGGCGAGCTGCTGGACCGGCAGGTTCACGTCGAAGTACCGGCTCAGCGAGGCCAGCAGTTCCTCGGCCTCACGCCGTCGAGCGCTCCAGCGCACCGGCATGCCGCGGCCGGCGCCGTAGCCCCGTCCGAGTCCGAGGTTCTCGACCGTGGTCAGCCCGCCGACCAGCCCGAGGTCCTGGTGGACGAAGCGCAGGCCGGCACGGTCGCTGGCGTCGGGGTGGTGCTGGGACAGGGGTTCGCCGTCGACCTCGATGCCCGATCCGGGATCGGGCTCGTGGTATCCGGCGAGGATCTTGACGAGGGTGGACTTGCCCGACCCGTTCTCCCCCACCAGGGCGTGCACCTCCGAACGGGCGACGGACAGGCCGACACGGTCCAGGACGGTGTTCCCGCCGAAGGTCTTGCTCGTCTCCCGCACGACCAGGGCGGGCGCGTCGCGCCCCCCTGACGTGTCGGTGGCCGTCGTCGGCCCCGTTCCGGTGGTCAACTGACCCGCCACAGCTTCTTGAACTGGTCCTGGTAGTCGGCCACGCCGATGTAGTAGCCGGTCTTGTCGGCGGCGACCTTGCCGGCGTTGTCGGAGGTGATCAGCTGCAGGGGCAGCAGGGCGGCCGCGGCGGCCTGTGTGTCGGTCTTGGCGTAGTCCCTCGCGAGTACGTCGAACAGTCGCCAGTTCGCGATGTCGACCGTGTTGCCGACCCAGGCCGACTCGGTGCCCGCCTTGATGTTCGCGATGTCGGCCGGGTCGGGTGATCCGCCTCCGATGTGGATGCCCCTCAGGCCCGCTGTGGCGAGCGCGGCCGGCACACCCTGCGCGAGGTCGCCCGTGGCGAACATGAGCCACTTGACGTCGGGGTTGCGCTGCAGGAAGCCGACGACGTTGGACGGCGTCTTCGTTCCCTGGTCGGTGACCTGCTGATTGACGACGGACGTCTTGCACCCCGGGCACCACTGCTTCACCCAGGACTGGAACGCGGTGACCCAGGGCGCCAGGATCGGGAAGGCCTGGATGCTGTAGACGCCCGCCTCACCCTTTCCGTCCGACTCGGTCACGAAGTACGCGGCGAGCAGCTTGCCGTACAACTGCATCTGGGGTGCGCCCAGGACGTCGCCCAGGACACCGTCGGTCTTCCCGTCGCCGGTGGCGGTGCTGACCACCTTGATACCGGCGGCCTTCGCCTCGGCGATCTGCTTGGCGAACACGGCGGCGGGGAACCCGGCGAAGAGGATGGCATCGGGATGCCGCGCTATCGCGGCGTCGAACGCCGCCGCCGCCGAGGCGGGTGTCGGCCCCGTGGCGATCGAGTCATAGGACCAGCCCAGCAGCTGGGCCGCCTCCTTCTGCGTGGCGGCGGCCCTCTGCGCGATGGCCGTCGACGCCTGCAGGTTGATGACGGACTTCCCCGTCGGGGGTCTTTCGGGAAGTGCCTTCAGATCACCGATGGACGTCGGATTGGAAATGTACTTCGCGAGAAATGCGGCCGCCTCCTTCTGACCGGCCGTGGCTGGTCCGTGTGTCTCTGCGGAGGCGGTGGTGGAACTCGAGTCGGACGAGCAAGCGGTGAGGGCAGTGGCCGCCAGGCCGGCGGCCAGGACGGTCACGAAGGACTTGGTGATACGGCTGCCCACGGGGGCCTCCTCGGGGATCGAACGCTACGGCTCGGCTGGAGTATTGCCCCCGATTCAGCCGGTGGCCGGAATTCGTCCCGGGGAGCGGAACGCCCCTGGTCAGGTGCCGTCTACACACAATCTTCACCGGTTTTCAGGGCTGCTCGAACCCTGTCTGCGACGCCTTTTCCCGCCGCGCCGCCCGGCCCGGCCGAGCGGGAAGGGCGGATCACGCGCGCGAACCGCAAAGAGCCGTCGGATCATCCGGCTTGCGTCAAGGCGGACGCGGCGAAACCACTCCGGTCCCCTACGGACCACCGATGACACTTGCGTGCCGATGAGGGATTCGCTCGCCGCGGACAGCCCGTCGGCGCATCCGGCAGCTTTCCGGAGGGGCCGGGTGAGCCATCGGCGGGCGAGACCTGATTCGGCACGGGCACGGGCACGGGCACGGGCACGGGCACGGGCCGGCCGGATGCCGGGCGTCGGCCGGACCGGCGTTCTCGCCGCTTGCCGCAGTGGCGTGCGGGCACGACGACCGG
>NZ_JBHUXV010000268.1:0-4185 GCF_042669125.1 Streptomyces sp. NPDC057253
TCACGGGACCTCTTGACACCCACCGGCGCGACGGGCACATTGAGTTGCGCAGCCTGAATCGTGTTGCGTAAAAAGCAACTTATCCGGAGGTGCGGCGATGGCGGGACCCCGAGTGGTCATCATCGGAGCGGGCGTCGTCGGCGCAGCACTCGCCGACGAACTCTCCGCGCGCGGCTGGACCGAGGTGACCGTCGTCGACCAGGGCCCGCTGCCCGCCACCGGCGGCTCGTCGTCGCACGCCCCGGGCCTGGTCTTCCAGGCCAACCCCTCCAAGACCATGACCGAGCTGGCCCGCTACACCGTCGAGAAGTTCTGCTCCCTCGACGTCGACGGACAGCCCTGCTTCCTCCAGGTCGGCGGCCTGGAGGTGGCCACCACCCCGGAGCGCGTCACCGAACTGCACCGCCGGCACGGCTGGCTCACCGCCTGGGGCGTGGACTCCCGCGTCCTGACCGCCGACGAGTGCGTCGAGAAGCACCCCCTGGTCAACCGCGACCGCGTCCTCGCCGGCCTGTACATCCCCACCGACGGCCTCGCCAAGGCCGTCCTCGCCGTCGAGGCCCAGATCCGCCGGGCCACCGAACGCGGGGTGACGTTCCTGGCCCGCCACGAGGTCCTGGACATCCTCCAGACCGACGGCGAGGTCACCGGGGTCCGCACCGACCAGGGCGACCTGGAGGCCGAGATCGTGGTCTGCTGCGCCGGCATCTGGGGCCCGAAGATCGCCCGCATGGCCGGGATGAACCTCCCGCTCACCCCGCTGGCCCACCAGCTCGCCTGGACCGGGCCGGTCCCGGCGCTCGCCGGCCAGAGCGAGGAGGCGGTCCGGCCGATCCTGCGCCACCAGGACGCCGACCTGTACTACCGCGACCGCTTCGACACCCTCGGCATCGGCTACTACGGCCACCGCCCCATGCCGATCACCGCCGACGAGATCCTCTCGTTCGACGAGGCCGACACCATGCCCTCGGTCCTCAAGTTCACCGAGGACGACTTCGCGGACGCCTGGACCGAGACGCAGTCGCTCCTGCCCGCGACCAAGGACGCCAAGGTGGAGGAGGGCATCAACGGCCTGTTCTCCTTCACCACCGACGGCCTGCCCCTGCTCGGCGAGTCCCCGGACGTCAAGGGCTTCTGGGTCGCCGAGGCCGTCTGGGTCACCCACTCCGCCGGTGTCGGCCGGGCCGTCGCCGAGTGGCTGGTCGACGGCCACTGCTCCTCCTTCGACCTCCACGAGTGCGACGTCAACCGCTTCGAACCGCACCAGCTCTCCCCGGAGTACGTGCTGGCCCGCGACTGCCAGAACTTCGTCGAGGTCTACGACATCCTCCACCCGCTCCAGCCCTCCGGCGACCCCCGCCCGATCCGCACCAGCCCCTTCCACGCCCGCCAGCAGGAACTGGGCGCGGTGTTCCTGGAGGCGAACGGCTGGGAGCGCCCGCACTGGTACGAGTCCAACGCGGGCCTGGTGGAAGGCCGTTCGATCGTCACCCCCAACGACTGGGCCGCCCGCTACTGGTCGCCGATCGTCGCCGCCGAGGCCCAGGTCACCCGTGAGACGGTCGCGATGTACGACATGACGGCCCTCAAGCGCCTGGAGGTGAGCGGACGGGGAGCCGCCGACTTCCTGGAGCGGCTGTGCACCGGCAAGGTCGCCAAGTCCGTCGGCTCGGTGACGTACACCCTGCTCCTCGACCACGACGGCGGCATCCGCAGCGACATCACCGTCGCGCGGCTCGCCCCCGACGTCTTCCAGGTCGGCGCCAACGGCAACCTCGACCTCGACTGGTTCACCCGCCACCTCCCCGCCGACGGCACCGTCCAGGTCCGCGACATCACCCCCGGCACCTGCTGCATCGGCCTGTGGGGCCCGCTCGCCCGGGACGTCCTCCAGCCGCTCACCGACGCCGACTTCTCGGCCACCGGCCTCAAGTACTTCCGCGCCAAGCGCGCCCACATCGGCTCCGTCCCGGTGACGGCCATGCGGCTGTCGTACGTCGGCGAACTCGGCTGGGAGCTGTACACCACCGCCGACCTGGGCCAGAAGCTCTGGGACACCCTGTGGCGGGCGGCCCGTCCGCTGGGCGGCATCGCGGCCGGCCGGGGCGCCTTCAACAGCCTCCGCCTGGAGAAGGGCTACCGCTCCTTCGGCACCGACATGACCTACGAGCACGACCCCTACGAGGCCGGGGTCGGCTTCGCCGTCAAGGCCGACAAGGAGGACTTCGTCGGCAAGGCGGCGTTGGAGCGGCGCGCGGCCGACGTACGGCGCAGGCTCACCTGCCTGACCATCGACGACCCGCGGGCCGTCGTCATGGGCAAGGAGCCGGTCTACGACGGTGAGCGCGCCGTCGGCTACGTCACCAGCGCCGCCTTCGGCCACACCATCGGCAAGGGCATCGCGTACGCATGGCTCCCGGCGCAGCTCGCCACCCCCGGCACCCCCGTCCGGATCGGCTACTTCGACCGCTTCGTGGACGCCGTGGTCGCCGAGGAGCCCCTGTTCGACCCGGCCATGTCCCGTCTGCGCGGCTGACCCGGCGCGCAGGAGACGCCGTCCCCGCATCCTCCCGGCACCTCAGGAGACATCCGATGAGCCCCCGCACCCCCGGCGCCGACCTCCCCGAACACCCGGACTGGCTGTGGCGCACCCCCGAGCCGAAGCGCTCCTACGACGTCATCGTCGTCGGCGGCGGCGGACACGGCCTGGCCACCGCCCACTACCTCGCCAGGAACCACGGCATCACCAATGTGGCCGTACTGGAGAAGGGCTGGCTCGCGGGCGGCAACATGGCCCGCAACACCACGATCATCCGCTCCAACTACCTCTGGGACGAGAGCGCCGGCATCTACGAGCACGCGCTGAAGCTCTGGGAGGGCCTGGCGGACGAGCTCGACTATCCGATCCTCTTCTCCCAGCGCGGTGTGCTGAACCTCGCCCACAGCCTCCAGGACGTCCGCGACAGCGTGCGCCGGGTGGAGGCCAACCGCCTCAACGGCGTGGACGCCGAATGGCTCGACGCGGACGGCGTCAAAGAGGTCTGCCCGATCGTCAACGTCTCCCCGGACGTGCGCTACCCCGTCCTCGGCGGCACCTACCAGCCCCGCGCCGGCATCGCCAAGCACGACCACGTCGCCTGGGGCCTGGCCCGCTCGGCCGACGCGGCAGGCATCGACATCATCCAGAACTGCGAGGTCACCGGCCTGGACGTGGTCGGCGGCCGGGTGACCGGCGTCCGGACCACGCGCGGCCCGATCGCCGCGGGCAAGGTCGCCCTGTGCTCGGCGGGCCACACCTCGGTCCTCGCGGCCATGGCCGGCATCGAACTCCCGCTCCAGAGCCATCCGTTGCAGGCCCTGGTCTCCGAACTCCTCGAGCCGGTGCACCCGACGGTCGTGATGTCCAACGCCGTCCACGTGTACGTCAGCCAGGCGCACAAGGGCGAGCTGGTGATGGGGGCGGGCATCGACTCGTACAACTCCTACACCCAGCGCGGCGCGTTCCACATCATCGAGGAACAGATGGCGGCCGCCCTGGAGCTCTTCCCGGTCTTCGCCCGCGCCCATGTGCTGCGGACCTGGGGCGGCATCGTCGACGTCAGCCCCGACGCCTCACCGATCATCGGCCTCACCCCCGTCGACAACCTGTACCTCAACTGCGGCTGGGGCACGGGCGGTTTCAAGGCCACCCCGGGCGTCGGCTGGGTCTACGCCCACACGATCGCCCACGACACGCCCCACCCCCTCAACGCCCCCTTCACGCTCGACCGTTTCACCACCGGCGCGCTCGTCGACGAGCACGGTGCCGCCGCGGTGGCCCACTAGGGATCCTCGAGGAGCCGAACGACATGCTGCTGATCCCCTGCCCGTGGTGCGGGCCCCGCGACGAGTCCGAGTTCCACTACGGCGGCCAGGCCCACGTCCCCTACCCGGAGACCCCCGCCGACCTGACCGACGAGGAGTGGGCCCGCTACCTCTTCTTCCGCACCAACCCGAAGGGCCCCTTCGCCGAACGCTGGAGCCACGCGGCGGGCTGCCGACGCTGGTTCAACGCGGTACGGAACACGGCGACGAACGAGGTGTTGGCGGTGTACCGGGTGGGGGAGAGCCGTCCGGAGACGTCGGATTCGCGCCCGGTCGCATCTCAGCCTCGTTCAGCATCTCCAGCCCCTCCGGCGTTTGAGG
>NZ_JBHUXV010000269.1:0-4164 GCF_042669125.1 Streptomyces sp. NPDC057253
GGCTGGGGGAGCTGCCCGGCCCGCACGGGGGTCTGTCAGCCGTGCGCGGCGGCGGCCGTGAGGGCGGGAACCGCGAGCGCTTCCAGGGCGGCGGCCTGGTCGGCGTCGGTGAGGGTCTGCGCGGTCGACGTGACCGCCTGCATCACGCCCCCGGCGGTCATCTGACCACCCCGGATGAAGTGGGCAAGGATGCGGTCCTTCGTCTCTGTGCCGATGCTGAGCGACTTGGTGACGTGCTCGATGGTCTTCGTCGGCTCGTCCAGCGTCTTCCCGGCGGAGGCCTCCATCTCGTTCAGCTTGGCCTCGACGTACTCCCGTGACAGGAAGGTGCGCACGGCGTCGGTGGTCTTGGACGTGATGAGCTCCAGCGTCTTGCGCTGGGTCTGGCCGGACCAGTTCACAACGCCCTCGTCCTGCTTGCCTCCGAGGTGCACGGCGCGCATGACGTCCTTGGTCTGGGTGAGGCCGTTGCGGCAGACCTGGATGACCGCGCGCGGGGTGATGGTGTACGCCCCCGCGCCCACCTCGCTGTTCGTGATGACGAACCCGGCCGAGATCATCGGGAGTTCGTCACCGCTGCGGCCGTCGAAGGGGGAGCGGTAGCCGCGCAGCAGGTTGCGGGCCTGGACCGCGACCGCTTCGGACTCGACGCGCACGTACATGCGCCGGTCCGTGAGGTCGCACCCCGTGATCCGGGTCGGGTGCCCGGACTTCTCCACCCCGTCCAGCGCGGCCAGCAGCATGTCGAGGTTGTCCATCAGCTTGTAGCTGTCGGACAGCAGCGCGCGGGCCACGCCCTCGGACGGCATGCCGGGGCCGTTCTCGCCACGGAACGCGCGGAGCATGAAACGGCGCTCCGGCTCCTGCCGCATCCACGCGTTCACGTTCTCGTCCAGCAGCGGAACGTTGTCCGTCCGCATGCGGCGCAGGTACGCCAGCGGAATGCGGAGCTTGTCGGAAATCCCCTCGTCGGCAACGGTGGTGGGCCGGTAGACGCCGTCGACGGCTGTCACGCCCCGCGCGCTGAGCTGGGCCTCGACACCTTCGACGATCACGTTTCCCTCGCGCATCCGCAGTGCGGATGCGGGGGCGATGACGTCCAGCTTCCGGCGCTGTCCGTCCTCCAGGATGCTGACCAGATCGGACAGGTCGGCGTTGCGGGCGCCGGTCGGGGCGAGGTTCGTAGCGCGCTCGGCGAACTGCTGAGTCATGCGGTGTTCCCCTTCACTGTTGGTCTCTGCGGGCCGGGGGCGGGGCCACCACCTCCGAACAACTTCAATAATAGTGTGTTTTGGGTGTGGGTAAACCCTCCCCTGAACTGCAGGCTCGGGCTACTGCAGGCGTGCGCTTCTCTGCACGTGCACCCTTTCTCGTCCGGCCGGCGCGGTAGGGGGCGGTGGGTGCCGGCTTTCTGAGGGTGCCGCGCACACACGAACCGCGGTTGCACCCCGAGTGCAGTACCGCCGCGCTACGGCCCGGGCCAGGCGGGCGGCCCCGGTCCGTCGCCCTTGGCGGGACGGGGCAGCGACGGGGGCCGAAAGGGACTCGGCCGGTGCCGCGCCCTGCCGAGGAGTCGAAGCAGGGCGCGGCGGCTCGCTGGCGCCGCTACGCGGGGTGCGGCGGCCTGCGGCTCGTCTCGGTCACGCCGTGACCTCGACGGGCCGCGCTTCCGTGGCGCTCGCGGCAGATGTCAGGGCTTCCTGAATGAGTGCATCCAGCGCTTCGCCGATACGGCGCCTGGACGCCGACCCCATGGCGCAGCAACCTTCCCGATCGATCAGGTCCAGTACCGCCTTCCTCGCCGGGCTCGGGGGAACCGGGCCGGGCATGGCTCCGGCATCGATGGCCCGCTGCCGGAACGCGTCCCAGACGCCACACCAACCACCTTGCTCCGCCAACGCGTCCAGCTCACCGAGCGTGGCAGGAAGCGCGCTCAGGACCTGCCGGGCGTGATCGCGGTACTCGGCGCAGTTCTCCGCGATCCACCGCACCAGAGGGTCGCTGGACGTCTTGAGGGCGCTCCAAGCGTCGTCCTGGGCATGGACCCGCGCCCTGTACGCCTCGCCGGTCACCTTGTTGTGGGCGCTGATCTGCCGCTGTCCCTCCTCGTCCCAGTCGAACCGCTTCGGGTACCGCGCGGCAGCCGCCTGCCTGACCTTGTCCTCTTCAGCCGAGGCAGCCTCTATGGCCTCGACGTACGCGCGTACCTCCGGCAGCATCTCCCGGGCTTCCTGCTCCGTCATGCGATTCCCCTTCGTTGGCTTCTGCGGGCGGGAGGCGGCGCCACCACCTCCCGAACAACTACAATAATAGTGTGTTTCAGCCCACCCCTGACCAGCACACCTAGAACATCCTGCGGTGCTCACTCAACGGCGTGAGACTCGTCCGCCGTACGTTCGTGACCACCGAAACCAGCACCACACCGCGCATCTCGCACAGGTCGTAGCGCAGTTCCGGGGCCGAGCTGAACGGGTCGGCGTGCGCGTGGATCGCACCTACCCAGTACATGCCGTGACGCTGCGTCTGACTGCCGTGATACCTGACCTTCTGCCACAGCACCGGTCCCGCGTGCTGCGGGTCCAGGCTCCGGGCAACAGCAATCACCAACTGATCCGCCACGCGCTCGGACATCAGCAGCATGAAAGCGCGCGCGATCGTCGCACGGTCAACCGGCACATCAGCCATCGCCGGGCCCGTGTGACCGGTGCGCACCCCCATGGCCCAACCCAGCTCAAAGAACGGCCGGACCATCTCCAACTGCTCGTGCGGAACCCTCAGCGCTTCCGGGTCGCTCTCACTGCGCGCCAACTCCCTCAGCGCGTAACCGGCCTGCTCCTTCTCGGCGTCCGTGAGCGACGCTCCGGTTTCCTGGGCCTGCCCTGCAATCCGCGTGTTCTCCATGACTCTTCTCCTCTCGGTGATGCCGGGTGGAAGGGGGGCGCCCCAACCGGGGCGCCCCGTGCGGATTACCTCAGGAACCCGTTCGACCGGAGAAACTCGGCCGTGATGTGCGCGATTCCCTGGGGCTTGTAGATCTGGGGGAAGCGACGCAACTCAACTTCCATACGCCCTGCCTCGTCCGGAACAATGAACTCCTGAACCAGACGGTAAGGCTCTCCATCCCTCGGCATTTCCAAGATGACCGGGCCGACGGCCATGGTATCGAACCGAATTCCAGTGTAATTCCGGTCGGAGTTGTGAATGATCCTCACCCCGGCCCGTACACACACAAGAGGCAGCAGGTTTGCGATCGTGCGCGCACGAATCGCAAGTTCGGTCATGGGCGCCTCTGCGCCCGGTACCCGACGCACTTTCCCCTCAGTGATCCGGATTTCCACGTTTTCCCCTTCGTTGGTCCCTTGCGGTTCCCGGGGGTCGCCTCTCCCAGGACTTCAAATAATAGTGTGTTCAGCGTCTGGGTGGAACCCCTGTCGCGCTACAGGTTGCACTAGATGCTGCGCCACGGTGTTGCGCTACAGGCTGCGCTAGATGTTGCGCGGCCTCCAGGAGCCCTCCCGCGTCACTACTGGTCACCCCAACGTGCGGGCTTGGTACGCCTGCTGACATCCCCTCTGCTGCCACTTATCCCGCGCCGGTTGAAGGATGAGTGAGGAATGGGTGCGGGGGCGGGTGGAGGCGGCGGCTTCGGGGATCGAGGGCGGCCTGATGCCTGCTGCGCGTCGGCTGCCGCCGCCGCGCCGTGGGGTGGCTGAGCGGCCGGACGTGGGGCCTGATGAGGTGGGGTTGCTGGCGGGGTGTGGAGCTGAGGCCGCCCATGCTCGGCGTGGACTTGTGACCATTTTGTTGCTGGGAATGATTCGAACGCGCATTTTCGACTACAGTCGGGAATAGAGGAATAGGGGAATAGGGGAATAGGGGAATTGAGGGAAGCTCAGTTCAGAATTCGGGAAGAGGATTCGAGGGATTCGGTATCCATAACAAGGCGGGGCTTTTCTGAGATTGTGTCAGTCTGTTTCCGACTCCCTCGGACTGACTCCGACTCACCGGCCTAGCCCGCGCTTTTCAGAAATTCGCGGAGCGAATTTCTGGGAATTGCGGAGCAATTCGGATGGATAGTCACGGAGTGACTATCCATCAACTCCCTTGCGGAGCAAGGGAGTTCCCGTCGCGTAGCGACGGCGCGTCGTGTCTGCGGAGCAGACC
>NZ_JBHUXV010000270.1:0-3815 GCF_042669125.1 Streptomyces sp. NPDC057253
GCCCCGGATCCACCGATCCGGGGCCCGTGGTGGTTCCTCAGGAGGACGACCTTCCCCGACAGCGACGATGGAGAGTTCCGTGAGCGAGACCGAGGTGGCCACCGCGCCGGCCCCGCTGCTGCTGGCCGACGGCAGGCCCGCCGCGCACGCGTGGTCCCTCGACCCGGCCCAACTGCACCTCAACCACGGGTCGTTCGGGGCGGTGCCCCTCGTGGCGCAGGAGCGGCAGCAGGCCCTGCGCGCCGAGATGGAGCGCTCGCCCGTGGTGTGGTTCCCCACGCTGCCGCAGCGCATCGCCGCCACCCGCGTCGAACTCGCCGCCTTCCTGCACGTCGACCCGGACGATCTCGCCCTGGTGCCCAACGCCAGCGCCGGAGCGAGCGTCGTCCACGCGGCGCTCACCCGGCGCCGCGGCGGCGAGATCGTCGTCACCGACCACGGCTACGGCGCCGTGACCATGGGCGCCGAGCGACTGGCCCGCCGCTGGGGCGGCCGGGTCCGCACCGCCCATGTCCCCCTGGACGCCGACGAGGACGCGGCGTACGAGGCCGTGGTGGCCGCGCTGGGCCCGGACACCGACCTCGTGGTCGTGGACCAGATCACCTCGGCGACCGCACGCCGGCTGCCGGTCGAGCGGATCGGCGCGGAGGCCCGGCGCCGTGACATCCCGATGCTCGTCGACGGGGCCCACGCGCCGGGTCTCGTCGAGTCGCCGCTCGCGGGGGCGACGTACGACTACTGGACCGGCAACCTGCACAAATGGGGCTGTGCGCCCCGTGGCACGGCAGCGCTGGTCGCCCGGGGGCCGCTGCGCGACGCGCTGTACCCGCTGATCGACTCGTGGGCCGCGCACGATCCGTACCCCGACCGCTTCGACCAGCAGGGCACGCTGGACGCCACCTCCTACCTCGCCGCCCCGACCGCCCTCGCCTTCGTCGCCGAGACCTGGGGCTGGGCCGCCGCCCGCCGCTACATGGACCGGCTCGCCGACTACGGCGCCCAGGTGATCGGCTCCGCCTTCGCCGGCCTCACGGGCGACGACAGCGCGGTCGACGTCGGCATGCCCGTGCCCGGCATGCGTCTGGTGCGGCTGCCCGACGGTCTCGGCCGCACCCGCCTCGACGCCGACGCGCTGCGGGACCGCGCGGCCGGCGAGCTCGGCGTCGAGGCCGCCTTCACCAGCTTCGACGGCATCGGCTATCTGCGCCTGTCCGCCCACGTCTACAACACGGCCGAGGACTACGAGCACTTCGCCGAGAAATGCGTCCCGGTCCTCGGCGAGTGGGCCAGGGCGGTCGGCCGGCCCTAGTTCCGTGTCGTCGGGCCCGCCGCCACAAGACGGTCGGTGACATCCTGGCAGCCCCGGAGCGTTTCAGGAGGCCCTCATGCACGAGCAGCCGTCCGTCCTCACCGCGCTGGTGTCCGCCCTGCGCGGCGGTTCGATCGAGATCGTCGATCTCACCTCACCGCTCTCCTCGTCGACCCCGGTGATCCAGCTGCCGCCGCAGTTCGGGCAGACGGCGGTCTTCGAGCTGGAGGAGATCAGCCGGTACGACGACCGCGGACCGGCCTGGTACTGGAACAACTTCCGCAGCGGCGAGCACACCGGCACCCACTTCGACGCCCCGAACCACTGGGTGACCGGCAAGGACCTCGCCGACGTGGCCTCCGTCCCGGCCGACCGCCTGATCGCCCCCGCCGCCGTGCTGGACTTCACCGCCGAGGCGGCCAAGGACCCGGACTTCCTGGTCGAGGTGGACCACGTCAAGGCCTGGGAGGAGCACAACGGACCGCTGCCGGACGGCGGTTGGCTGCTCCTGCGCACCGGCTGGGACGCCCGCGCGCACTCCCAGGAGGCCTTCCTCAACGCCGACGAGGACGGCCCGCACACCCCGGGCCTCTCCCCGGAGTGCGCCCGCTGGGTGGCGGAGGAGTCGCCCGTGATCGGACTCGGCGTCGAGACGGTCGGCACCGACGCCGGACGCGGACACTCCTTCGACCCCGCCTTCCCCTGCCACTCCTATCTGATGGGCAGCGACAAGTACGGCCTCACCCAGCTCCAGAACCTCGCTGCGCTGCCCGCGACCGGAGCTGTCGTCATCGCGGGACCGCTGCCCATCGTGGCGGGCTCCGGCGCACCCGCGCGCGTGCTGGCGCTGGTGGAGCGGTCGTGAAGGTCGCCGAGGCGGTGGGACGGGCCCTGCACGCGGCGGGGGTCGAGCAGGTCTTCGGTGTCGTCGGCTCCGGCAACTTCCACCCGACCAACGCCCTGGTCGCGGCCGGGGCCCGGTTCGTCGCCGCCCGCCACGAGTGCGGTGCGGCGACGATGGCCGACGCGTACGCGCGCGTGAGCGGCACGGTGGCCGCCGTCAGCGTCCACCAGGGCCCCGGTCTCACCAACGCGCTGACCGGGATCGCGGAGGCGGCCAAGAGCCGTACCCCGCTCGTCGTGCTCGCCGCCGAGGTGACCCGAACGACCTCCAACTTCTACGTCGACCAGGAGGCGCTCGCGGGAGCGGTGGGGGCGGTTCCGATGCGGATCACCTCGGCCGAGGACGCCGTAGGACAGACGGGTGCGGCAGTGCGGCGGGCCCTGCACGAGCGGCGCACGGTCGTCCTCAACCTCCCTCTGGAAGTACAGGCGTTGGACGCCCCCGAGGGTGCCCTCGCGCAGGTGTCACCGCCGCCGCCCCGACCGGCGGTGGCGCCGGACGACTCCGAAGTGGCGGCCCTGGTACGGGTGTTGGAGCAGGCCAGACGGCCGGTCTTCGTGGCCGGTCGCGGAGCGCGCTCACCCGGTGCCCGGGACGCCCTCGAAGCCCTCGCCGGGCACTGCGGCGCGCTGCTGGCGACCTCGGCGGTGGCGCGCGGACTGTTCCACGACAACCCCTGGTCGCTCGACGTCTCCGGCGGCTTCGCGACCCCGCTCGCCGCCGAACTCATCGGCGGCGCCGACCTGATCGTCGGCTGGGGCTGCGCCCTGAACATGTGGACCATGCGGCACGGAGCGCTCATCGGCGCCGGCACGACCGTGGTCCAGGTCGACGACGACCCGTCGGCACTGGGCGTGCACCGGGAGCTGCACCTCGGCGTCACCGGCGACGTCGAACTCACCGCACGGCAGGCGCTGGAGGCGTCCGGCGGCCCGCGGACGGGGCTGCGCACCCCCGACATCGCCGAGGCGGTCGCCACCCGGGGGCGCTGGCGTGACGTGCCCTACGACGACACCGGCGGCCGCGACCGGATCGACCCCGTCACCCTGAGCATCGCCCTCGACGACCTCCTCCCCGCCCAGCGGGTCGTCGCCGTCGACTCCGGCAACTTCATGGGCCACCCGAGCATGTTCCTGTCGGTGCCCGACCAGGACGGCTTCTGCTTCACCCAGGCCTTCCAGTCGATCGGCCTCGGCCTGGCCACCGCGATCGGCGCGGCCCTGGCCCGCCCGGACCGACTGCCGGTGGCCGCGCTCGGCGACGGCGGCGCGCTGATGGGAGCCGCCGACCTCGACACCGTACGGCGGCTCGGGCTGCCCATGGTCGTCGTGGTGTACAACGACGACGCGTACGGCGCGGAGGTGCACCACTTCGGCCCCGAGGGACACCCCCTCGACACGGTCGAGTTCCCCCCGACGGACATCGCGGCCGTGGCCCGCGGCTACGGCTTCGAGGCGGTGACCGTGCACACCCCGGCCGACCTCAAGGCGGTGGCGGACTGGGTCGCCGGGCCGCGGTCGGCACCCCTGCTGATCGACGCGAAGGTCGTGCGGGACCGGGGCGCGTGGTGGCTGGAGGAGGCGTTCCGGGGGCACTGAGCGG
>NZ_JBHUXV010000271.1:0-3768 GCF_042669125.1 Streptomyces sp. NPDC057253
GGTCCCGGACCGGGGACTCACCGGGCGGCCGTATGCGGGGCCGGCGCAGGAGGGCGGGGCCTCGACGGACGCCGACGGGGCGGGGACGGGTCCGTGTCGCGGCCGTAGCCGTCCGGCGTCCGAGGCGGCGAGCGCAAGGCGCCACTGCGGCGGAGGTCAGGCTCGCGGACGGGCATGTCCAGGTGGCTGACGGGCGGCTCTTATCCGGGTGGCCGACGGTGGTCCTGGAACAGCCGGGCACTGCCGAAGGGCAGGTGGCCGTCGGCGGACTTGCGCGCGGTGCGGGGAGGGTCGAGCGAGCCGGTCGCCGGTGGTACCTGGCCGAACCGGGCCCCGGCCGGGTGCGCGGGATGGATGTCCATTCCGGCGAAGTGGGATCCGGCGTCCATGAGGGTGAGCAGGTAGTCCCGGTTGCCGGTGAAGTCCAGGGCGCTCGGCAGCTGCGGGGGCAGGATGTCCGACGGGTCCAGACCGTCCTGACGGCGCATCAGGTTGCAGGCGGCGTGCAGGTGACCGAGTTCCAGTCCGAGGTGGAACTCCCAGAGCGCCTTGAGTTGTGAGTCGGTCTCCTGCTCGGCGAAGCAGTGGTAGAGGTAGCACTCGTTGTATTCGCGCATCACCAGTTCCTCCCACGCCGTGCGGCCGGGGTCGGTCGAGGTGTCGGCCCGGGTCAGGTGCTCATGGCCGATGGACCCGAGTTCTCCGCAGGTGCGGCGCCGGCCGGGGCGCCGCAGGCCGATGCCGTCGTAGAAGTGCGTCGTCTGCAGTTGGGTGATCCCGAGCGTCAGCGCGTGCAGTTCCGAGAGCGCTGGCGGAGCCGTGCGCCGCTGCCGGGGCCGTGTGCCACCGGATGCCGGACGGATCGTGGAGCGGCGCCGGGGCTCCATGGTGACCAGGTCTTCCGCGTCCAGCCCTGCTGAACGGTGCGTGGTCATTTCGTAGAGGTTGGCGAGCCGGTAGAGGTGGTCGAAGTCCTCCTCCAGGGTGCGCCGGTAGAGAGAGCGTCGGCGCGGGTCCGGCTCCATGCGGGCCACCCAGGCGGTCAGGTCCACGGAGACCTGCTCCTGGGCGACGGCCGCCTCCAGGACCCCGGGCCGCCCCGGCACGAGTCGCCGCAGAGTCCGCAGCTGTCTGCCTTCGATGTCGTGCAACCGCGTGAGGATCCCGGTCGCCTTCGGATCGCCGCAGCTGCGGACGAGCTCCTCGTCGAAGAGAGCGGCCTCGGTCTCGATGGCGTGCATCGTCATGACCCGGCAGCGGGTGAAGGGATCGCCGTCGTCGACGGCATCCGGTCTCGCGGCGCGGGGGACCTGTCGTTGCGACTGACGGTCCAGCGGAATTCCGGGGTGTTCCAGTGGATTGAAGGGCATCGGCCGGGATCCTTTCTTCCGTGTGCGGTGTCCTGGCGGCGGCCGGAATGTTGCCGGAATCGCCGGCCGTAAACATGTCGGCGGGTACATGCGCGAACTCGCTGAATAGCGGGGTGAGCTGGTGAGTGTCGCCCGGGCAACGCTCGACGGGTCCGGAGGAGACGCGAAACACGGCAATGCACCAAAGGGTTTTTTTCTCCGCCCTCCGCCGGCATATCGACTTGATTACCGGCAACTGCCTTACCGGGTCCACGGAAGGACCCCGCCTTCTT
The DNA here is from genome assembly GCF_042669125.1 of Streptomyces sp. NPDC057253. Classification (NCBI taxonomy): domain Bacteria; kingdom Bacillati; phylum Actinomycetota; class Actinomycetes; order Kitasatosporales; family Streptomycetaceae; genus Streptomyces; species Streptomyces sp. NPDC057253. The sequence goes on from NZ_JBHUXV010000271.1 coordinate 1,643, forward strand.
TGGAAGGCATGCACGTCGGACATCGATTTTAGGGAGAAAGTCATGATGCGAACCCTCACTGGCGGCCTCACCGCCGCGCTGGTCGCGGTGCCGCTGGCGCTGGGATGCGCCGGTGTCGCTTCGGCGGACACCGGCGGCTCGGGGGACGGCTCGGTCGCCGGCTCCGGGCCCTTCTACGGTGCCGTCGGCGCGAGCGCCGGGCCGAACGGCTCCAGGCTCGACGTCGTCGTGGCCGGCGTCGGCGGTGAGAGCGGCGGCGGCACCGGCGCGTGGGGGCCGTACTACCACCTGTACCGGGCGACGGCTGGGCCTGACGGTGCTGGACTGACCGCGATCGACACGGGCGTCGGGAGCAACTCCCCGAGCGACGAAACAGCGGTCACGGGCAGCGGCAACTAGCCGATTCCGTCGACGGCCTCGTCGGCGCGGCGCGCCCACTGTCCACGATGGTGGACAGTGAGCGCGCCACCCCTCTAGGGTTGTCCATGAACGTGGACGACAGGCTCGCCCGCATGTGGGGCGAGCCCGTTGAAGTCGAACGACGACCAGAAGAGCGAAAGGATGTGGGTCCGCTGTGCGATGCGTGGCCGGAGCGGGGGCGGAAAGCGGCGGGAGCGACGTGGCGTTGGCTGGCCGCGCCCGCCGGGGCGACCGGGAGGCGTTCTCTTTGATCTACGCCCATCACCGGGACGGCGTCGAGCGCTGTGTCCGTCGGCGTGTGAGCGATCCGGAGCTCGTGAGCGACCTCGTGAGCGAGACGTTCACCAGGGCGCTGGCGTCAGTGGGGCGTTTCCGTTGGCAGGGCGGAGGCGTTCGGGCCTGGTTGCTGACCATCGCCCGCAACCTGGTGTCGGACCACTACCGTGCCGCCCGCACGCGCAGGGAGGTGCCGGTGCCGGTCGTGCCGGATCTGTCCGCGACGGCCTGTCCGAGCGTGGAGGACGAGGTGCTCACGAGGTGGGAGCACACGCGAGTACGGGACGCGGTCGTGTGTCTGACGGCACGCAAGCAGGAAGTGATCGCCATGAGGTTCTGGTACGGCATGCCGGGGCAGCAGGTGGCCTCGGCGACCGGGGCCACCGTGGGAGCGGTGAAGGCGCTGCAGCGCAGGGCGACCCAGGATCTGCGCCGGACACTCGGGCGCTGCGACACCCGGGGGGTGTCGTTCGCGTGACACAGGAAAGATTGCCGCGACGACGTCACGCCGCGGTCGCCCCGCCCGGTACCCGCCCCTGGTATGTGACCCGGATGCTCGGCGTGCTCGGCCTCTCTGCCGGCGACCACCGGGACGAGCCTCGTCCGCAGGAGGCGCCGCGTCCCTGCTTGGTACCGGAAGGACCTGAAGGGCTCGACCGGCAGAAGCCGACAGAAGCGCCGGAACCTCCGGCGGGTGGTGGGGCCGTGCAGGTGGTCAAGGAGGGGCTGCCGGTGCCGGGACCCGCCGGTACGGGATCACCACGGCGGGCGACGCAGGGCAAGACGTCGGCGGACCAGTACGGGCCCGCGCCCGGACCGGAGCGGCAGGCGCGGCACTGGAACCTCGCCTGTGCCCGTGCCCGGCGGACCGCATACGCGCTGGCGGCCGCGCACGGCGCGCACGCCGACGTGCTGTCCGTGGCGCCCCAGGGAGATGAAGTGATCATGATCGTCTGCTTCTCCGACCTGGACGCCTGGTACGCGCTCAGGGCAGCCTTCGCCATCCGGCCCGACACCGTGGCGGTGCACGAAGAGGCCTGTGTCGGCAGGGGCCGGCTCGACGGCACACCGGTACGACTGGTCGGCAGGGCAGTGCCCGCACTGCTCGAAGCCGAGGAGTCGGCGATGACGCTGGCCTATCGATTGTGGGACCGGGTGTACGACCTCGCGAGGCCCCAGCTCGACTGTCAGGGGCACGTGTGGGAGTACCGGGGGCTGCAGGGCCCGGACGGCGTACCCCTGATGCACCGGCTGACGGACGGTCACGAACGCCGGATGACCGCTGTCGCCCGCAGCGTCGGACCGCTGTGCGGGCTGCCGCGCGCATCGGATGCCGGTCCCCGGGGGCTGGTGTACGGGTCCGGGCCCGGTGCGGACGAGGGCATCGCGTCGGTCGACGACGCCTCCGGTGACCGGCGCCGGTCACCGGA
>NZ_JBHUXV010000272.1:0-3663 GCF_042669125.1 Streptomyces sp. NPDC057253
GCGTCCGCTCGCCGCGGACGCCGACCCCCTTCTGGTCCCGCTGGATGTCACGTATCTCGCGCGGTGAAGACCCAGCCTCCGGATCCGACGCTGTACACGGCCCGGTCTCCGTCGAGCCGCTCGAACGTCGCTCCGTCGGGGACGGTCCCTGGCCGTCGTCCTCCCGTGGGTATGCGGATTTGTGCCGTGGTGTTCGGGGGAATCTCGACCCTCAGCTCGAAGACGCCGTGCCGGCGGGTCCAGGCGGCGGACACCTCGCCGTACGAGGTCCGGTAGGTGCCCTCCGCCCGGGTGAGGTCGCCGACCGGCCTCGGGTCGATCACGAGGTGGCGGTAGGCCACGCCACCCCGCGGCTGCCGTATGCCGACCAGACCGCTGTGGAACCACTCCTCGATCTGGAGGAGGATCATGTGGTTCTTGGAGGCGCTGAAGTCCCAGTTCTCGGGGATGGTCGTCAGCCCGCCCGGGTTGGCCGCGGTCGGTTGCAGGAAGTAGCCGTAGCTGGGGCGGGTGTCTTCCTGGAGCAGGTCCCACAGCAGGTCGTCGTGACCGCCTTCGTGCAGGGCCCTGACGATGGGGGCCAGGCCGATGGTGCCACCGCTGAAGTGCGGTCCTCCGCCGAAGGGTTGATGAGCGTGGACCAGCGCGTCGAGCACTCTGTCGCGCTCGCTCTCCGGTACCAGCCCCTCATCGAGGGCCAGGGCCTGTGCCGCCTGGGTGGCTCCGGCGCCGCCCTGCTCGCCTTCGGCGGTGTAGCGGCCCAGGGAGCTGTTGTAGAAGGCGTCGTTGAAGGCGTTCTTGATGTGGTCGGCGAGGCTGCGGTACTCGGCGGCGTCGGCGGTGCGCCCGAGCAGCTCGGCTATCCGGGCCATCCGGTCGGCGACCTGGTGGTAGCCCCAGGTGCCGGTGATGCGGCCCGAGGTCTGCTCGCTGGAGATCCAGTCGGCCAGGGCGGCGTCCACGATGTAGGCGTCGGCCCCGGTGCCGGCCTTCTTGGTGCGGATGTAGTCGAGGAAGGCCTGCATCTGGGGGTAGTAGTGGGCCATCGTCCGGGTGTCGCCGTAGGTCTCGTACAGGAACCACGGCGTCAGGATGATGCCGTTGCCCCAGTTGATCTCGTCTCCGAAGCGGCCCGTGTAACCCCAGTCGTACACCGGTGCCTTGAGCGCTACGTTGCCGATGTTGTCGCCCGTCCTGGACTGGCCCTCCGCCAAGTGCCGTTCCATGGTGCGCAGATAGGCGTCGTACTGGAAGGTGCGGTGCAGGGAGGCGAAGGGCTGGAGGTAGTCGGCGGGGTAGGCGAGCTTCTCCCGGCCGGGGCAGTCCGTGAAGGTCGACATGACGTTGCTCATGATCGAGTAACGGGACATGCGGTGGATGCGGTTGACGCGCTCGTTCGAGGTGCGAAGGGAGCCCGCGACCGGCACGTCCGCGTGGATCTGCAGGCCGGTGACCGTGTCCAGGGTGGGTGTGTACCCCTCGGGGAGGCCGGTGACCTGGATCCATTGCATGCCGAAGTAGTGGAACTGCGGGTGCCATGTCTCGTCGCGGGACTCGCCGTGGGCGGTGTAGGCGGCGAAGAGGTCGGTGCCGCGGGCCGCGCCGCCGCCTCTGATGGACGCCTGGTTGACGGTGCCGTCCGCGTTCAGGGACTCGGCGGGTTGCAGCTTCACGGTGGTTCCGGCCGGTACACGGCCGTCGAGACGCAGCAGTGGCCAGCCGGCGAAGTTCTGCCCGAAGTCGAAGACCCAGACGCCCGGTTGGGGCTGGGTCACGCCGACGGGCCGCAGCGTGTCGACGACCCTGAGGGGCTCGGCCGTGCGCCAGACCAGTTCGGTGGTCAGGTTGGGAGGCGGGGCGATGCCCGCGTCGGCCCATCCCATGGCGGTGCCGTCGCGGCGCCTGGCCGCCGCGCTGAGGTCCGCGCCGGGGGCGGTCCACGCCGGCTGTTCGCGTCGGGCGTCGTAGTCGGAGCCGGAGTACCAGTTGGCGGTGGTCGTCGGGCCGAGGGCGGTCTTCCACGAGCGGTCGCTGACGACGGTCTGCACGGTTCCGTCGGCCTTCGTCAGTTCCAGGCGGGCGATGAGGCGCGGGGTGACCGCGGCGCCCGCGCTGGGGTCGGTACCGGCGAGCGAGTTGCCGGAGGCGGAGACCGCCGCGCCGGCCGCGTGGTCCAAGGAGAGGGCCGGCTGGAACGTGATACCGCTGCCCGCGGTGTCCAGCGCGGTGATCGTGCGCGACTCCAGCCGCTCTCCCCCGTCTCCGGTGTCGATGTTGACGGTGCCCCCGACGTGGTAGTTGGCGACGCTGCTGACCTTGACGGCGGTGGCGCCGCGAGCCGCGGGCTCGACGAGGGTGCCGGTGCCCTTGAACTGGCTCTGCCACCAGCTGTACGGGGCGGTGCGGCCGGTGGCGGGGTTGGTCACGGACCGGGTGACCAGCGCGGTGCCGTGGCCCAGCTCGACGCCGAGCGTGTTCTTGCCCGTGCGCACGAGGTGGGTGACGTCGTAGGCCCGGTACTCCACGGACAGCTGGTAGTTGGAGTTGCCCGGAGCGAGCACCTCGTCGGTGACCGGCCGGTCGTTGAGCCGCGCCACCTGGAGGCCGACGACGGACAGGTACAGCCTGGCCCGGACGACGTCTCCCCCGCGGCCGTCCACCCGGAAGGCACGGGCGAACAGCGGCAGCGGCTGGTCGACGGCGCGTCCGGCGTGCTCGATCCACCGGGCCGCACCCCAGTCGGACCGCCGCAGCAGTCCCACCTCCCATCGGGCCGGACGGCTCCACGGTGTCGCGCCGCCCTTCGCGCCCCACACCCGTACCTGCCAGACGACGCGGTCGCGCGACGCCGGCGCGGGTCCCTTCCAGGCGACGTCGGTCTGAGCGGCGGAGCGGACCTTCCCGCTGTCCCACAGCAGGCGCCCGGCGTCCAGGTCCCGTTCCGTGCGGGCCGCGCGGATCTGGTAGGCGCTCTGCATCCAGCCGTCGTCCGCCTGGACCACTCTCCAACTCAGCCGCGGTGAGGGGTCGTCGACACCGATCGGATGGTCCTCGCGGCCGTTGACCGCCAGGCCTGTGACCTGGGTTCCTCGTTCATGGTGCTGCTGTCGGGCGTGTGCGCTCGGGGCGGGCAGGACGGGGGCCACGGGAAGCGCCGCCCCCGCCGCGGACGCCGCGATCGTACCGACCACGCGTCTGCGACTGGGGGAACCGTTCAGCTCTTCTGGCATGGGAGATCTCCTGACCGAAGGGGTTGAATCGTTTCAAACAGGCGACTGAGGGTGGCTACAGATCGAGGCATGACTGATCCGTTCTCCATGGGTCCACAGGCCCCATCTCCTCGCCCGAAGAGCACGGAGCCTGCGATGAGCAACGTTATCCAGGTAGTGCGGCAGACCCTAGAGTTACGGCCGTATGACGTCAAGAAGTCGAGCAGCGAGCGACGTCTTGTCTAGCTGTGCCTGGTTGGATAACGTTACCCACTCCGCACAGACAAGCGAGCGCGAGTGCACCTTGTGTCGGCGTGCACCATCAGAAGCCCTTTTCGTGGGACTTTGTCATGCGACGACAGCCGAGGGCGTGTGAAACGTTTCACGAGGTGCGTTCTGCGCAGAAGGAGGTCCGATGCCGGTCCCAAGGCCGACCCGCAGGACGATGATCGGC
>NZ_JBHUXV010000273.1:0-3626 GCF_042669125.1 Streptomyces sp. NPDC057253
GTGCCGACGGGCGCTTCGCGGGGACCTCAACCGATTGGCACCCCTGCCTCCAGGTACAGCGCCGCCCCGCGTTCCCGGGCCCTGAGCGCCCACCGCAACCGCTCGTAGCGCACCGGCGGCAGCAGTTCGGCGGCCTCCTCCTCACTGGCGAAGCACCAGCCACGCAGCTCGGGGCCGGGCAGCAGCACCTGGCGCGCCTCGCCGGCGTCGAGCCGCCCGCCGTCGAAGAGCAGACGCAGTCCGCCGTAGCCGGGAGGCGCGGGCGGTTCCCAGTCGACGACCAGGAGACGGGGTACGTCGTCCAGCCGGATGCCGGTCTCCTCGGCGACCTCGCGCACCCCGGCGCGCGCGGGCGCCTCGCCGGGTTCGACGACACCGCCGGGGAACTCCCAGCCGGCCTTGTAGGTGGGGTCGACGAGCAGCACCCGGTCCTGCTCGTCGAAGAGGAGGACCCCGGCGGCCACGGTCTCGGCGGTGGGCTCCGGGGTCTGCACGATGTCGCACGCGGGCACGGTCCCGGCGCCGAGATCCTCGGCGATCCGGACGGCCGTCTCGTACGGGGTGAGCGCGCTGGTGTCGATCAGATGGGCGTCGGCGGTGAGCCAGGAGGCGAGGGCGGCCCGGTAGGGCTCGATGTGGTCGTACGCCCAGTGCCCCTGCCCCGCTGCACCGCGCGGCAGGCTCGGCGTGGCTCCCCGCTCGGCTATTCGTTCGCGCAGGATCGTTTCCGCCGGGGCGAGGAGCAGATGCCGGACACTGATCCGGCGGGCGGCGAGGCCGCCGAAGATCTCGTCGCGGTACTCCTGGCGCAGCAGGGTCATGGGGACCACGAGGGTCCCGCCGAGCTCGGCGAGCATCGCGGCCGCCGTGTCGATCACCAGACGTCGCCAGATCGGCAGGTCCTGGAAGTCGCCGACCTCGGCGAGGTGCTTGGGCGGCAGCAGGTGCACGACCGCTGCGCCGATGTCCTCGGGGTCGAAGAGCGTGCTGTTCGGGATCAGTTCGATCAGTTCCCGTGCGGCGGTGGTCTTCCCCGCACCGAACGCGCCGTTGATCCAGACGATCACGGACTCCCCCTCTTCTGTTTGGCCCCCTGTGGCTTGCCCGTTCCACCCTGCCACGGAAACCAGCCGCAGTTGAGGGCGCACGAAACGGCGCCGGGACCCTCGTCCGAGGGCTCCGGCGCCATGGCCTCGCGGGGGTCGGTCCCCTCAGCCGTTCTTCCCCAGCGCGCTGTCCTCGACACCGTCCAGGCTGGCGTCGGCGATGGTGTGCTGCGGGTCGAGGGCGGTGAGCGTCTTGTCGAGGTCCAGGTCGCCCAGGGCGCCGCTCACGGCGTGCGAGGGGGTGATGGCCGCGACGACGAAGCCGGTGGCGAGGGAGGCGATGGCGAGCATGCTGCGCTTCTTCATGGCCTGATCAACGCGGCCGCCCGCGATGGGTCACGCTCGCCCCCTCCCTTCCATCACAGTCGAACACGTCCTACCTTTAACGCACACCGAATGACGCGTACATGTCGTCATGACACCTTCTGCTGGTTCGGAGGAACGTCACAATGCGTCACCTTCACACCCGCACAACCCGCCGAAGAGTGGTCGCCGCACTGACCGTGCTGCTGTTCGCGCTGCCCGCGGCGGCCCCCGCCGCCGTCGCGGACGAGCAGGCCCCCGAGGCACCCGCCCTGGCCGACGGCCTCGCCCTGACCCCGCCCATGGGCTTCAACAACTGGAACTCCACCCACTGCCGGGCCGAGTTCAACGAGTCCATGGTCAAGGGGATCGCGGACATCTTCGTCGCCAAGGGCCTCAAGGACGCCGGCTACCAGTACGTCAACCTCGACGACTGCTGGGCCCTGCCGGCCCGGGACGCCGACGGCAAGCTGGTCCCGGACCCGGCCCGCTTCCCGAACGGCATCAAGGCCGTCGCCGACTACGTGCACTCCAAGGGCCTCAAGCTCGGCATCTACACCAGCGCCGGGACGAAGACCTGCAACAGCGCCGGCTTCCCGGGCGCGCTGGGCCACGAGTACAGCGACGCGCGGCAGTTCGCCGACTGGGGCGTCGACTACCTCAAGTACGACAACTGCAACAACCAGGGCGTGGACGCCCGGCAGCGCTACACGACCATGCGCGACGCCCTGAAGGCGACCGGCCGGCCCATCGTCTACAGCATCTGCGAGTGGGGCGAGAACAAGCCCTGGGAGTGGGCCGCCGACGTCGGACACCTGTGGCGGACCACCGGCGACATCAGCGACAGCTGGGGCTCGATGCTGTCGATCCTCAAGCAGAACCTGCCCCTCGCGCCCCACGCGGGCCCCGGTCACTGGAACGACCCCGACATGCTGGAGGTCGGCAACGGCGGCATGACCGACACCGAGTACCGCTCGCACTTCTCGATGTGGTCCGTCATGGCCGCCCCGCTGCTCATCGGCAGCGACCTGCGCTCGGCCTCCGACGAGACCTTCGAGATCCTCGGCAACAAGGAGGTCGTCGCCGTCGACCAGGACCCGCTGGGCAAGCAGGGCGCCGTGGTCTCGTCCGGGGGCGGCCGCTGGGTCGTCGCCAAGGAGATGAAGGACGGCAGCCGTACGGTGGCCCTGTTCAACGAGTCGAGCAGCCCCCAGCGCATCGCCACCACCGCGGCGGCCGTCGGCCTGCCCGCCGCCGGCGCGTACACCCTGCGCGACCTGTGGAAGCACGAGAGCCGCAACACCGCGGGCACGATCTCGGCGACCGTCCCGGCGCACGGCACGGTGCTCGTACGGGTGTCCGCCGACCGCCGGTGGCAGCAGCACCCGCCCGCAGTCGAACTCGGCCTGGACGGCAGCCCGTTGGTCGAGGCGGCCGCACCGGCCGGGCTGACCACGACGGTCACCGACCTGGGCCGCACCCCGGCCCGGCAGGTTTCGGTACGGCTCTCCGGCCCCGCGGGCTGGACCGTGAAGGCCGCCTCGCCGACCACCGCCAAGACCCTGTCCACGGGTCGCTCGCTGCGCACCAGATGGACGGTCACCGCGCCGCAGGGGACGCCGCCGGGGTCGTACGACCTGACGCTCAGGGCGAGTTACCGCTCACCGGCCGGCGTGCGGGCCGAGAACACCCTGCCGTTCGCGGCGACCGTGGTGGTGCCGCCGCCCTCGGGCACCTCCGGGCTCGGTGACCTTCCGTGGTTGTCGGCCGCCAACGGCTACGGTCCCGTCGAGCGCAACACCAGCAACGGGGAGAGCGCCGCGGGCGACGGTCATCCGATCACCATCGGCGGAGTGGTGTACGCCCGGGGTCTCGGCGTCCACGCGGAGAGTTCCGTCGAGTACTACACGGGCGCGGCCTGCGAGACGGTCACCGCGCAGGTCGGCGTCGACGACGAGAAGGGCGCGAAGGGCACGGTGGCCTTCGAGGTGTGGGCGGACGGGACCAAGGCGGCGTCCACGGGCGTGCTGACCAACGCCATGGCGGCCGAGTCCCTCACCGCGGACGTCACCGGCGCGCGGCTGATCCGCCTCGTCGTCACCGACGGCGGGGACGGCATCGACTCGGACCACGCGGACTGGGGCGACGCGCGGTTGAGCTGCTGAGCGTGCTCGGCGGCCGGGTCCCCCGTCACGGGACCCGGCCGCCGGGCGAACG
>NZ_JBHUXV010000274.1:0-3611 GCF_042669125.1 Streptomyces sp. NPDC057253
CCCGCACCGGCCCCCCGGCCGGCCGCGCCCCGGCCCACCCCGCCCCCCGAGCCCACCCCGACCCCTACTCCCACCCCGACCCCGACACGGACGCCGCCCAGGCCGGCCCCGGGTCCCTCCGCGAGCCCGGTGACCTACCCGGCGTACCACCACGCGAAGGCACCCGACCGGACCACGCACAGCACGACCTCGCCCGTGATCTACGTCCTGCTCATCACCGCGCCCGCGGTGGTCGCCGTGGCCGCCCTGCGGCCCCGCTAGTGCCGATCCTGGAGGCATCCCTTGCCGGAATGGCTTGTTCTCATCCTCGCGATGCTGGCCGCGTGCGCCGTGGTGGTCGTCATCACGCTGATCCGCCACAAGGCGGCGCCCGTGGACGAGGATCCCAGCGAGACCCCGGACGTCATCGAGTACATGACGATGTGGATCGGGGTGGTGTACGCCATCGTGCTGGGTCTGGCCATCGCGGGCGTGTGGGAGGCCCGCAGTGCCGCACAGGACCACGTCCAGGCGGAGGCGCAGGCCCTGCACGAGATCTCGGAGCGGGTCCAGGTCTATCCGGCCGACGTCCGTGACCGCATTCGGTCCGATGTCAACGCCTATGTCGGACACGTCGTCACCACCGAGTGGAAGGAGATGGCCGACCACGGCCGCACGACCGAGCGCGGCACCGAGCTCCTCGACCGGATCCGCACGGACGTCACCTCCTACCAGCCGGCGACCGACTTCGAGGCCCAGGCCTACCAACCGCTCGTCGACCAGGTGGCCGCCGTGGACCAGGCCCGCAACGCCCGCGCGGACTCGGTCGAGCCCACCATGCCCGGGGTGGTCTGGTTCGGCCTGCTGGGCGGGGCCGTCATCACCATCGGGATGGTGTTCGCGCTCCAGATCAGGCGTACGGCCCGCGAGCTGATCCTCGCCGGCCTGTTCTCCGCACTGATCGCCTTCCTGCTCTTCCTGATCTGGGACTTCGACGCCCCCTACAGCCGTGGCATCACGGCCTCGGCGGAGCCGTTCCTCACGCTCTTCCCGGACATCAAGGGCTGACGGCCGCTCACCACTGGGTGGCAAGGGGGCGTCCGACGCGCGACACGCCGTCGGCGTCCCCTGAGCGGCCCACATCTGTGCCCCATTCGGAGCGACAGAGATCGCGAAGACGTACACCTGTTCCTAGCGTTTCGGTCATCGAGGTGCATTTCTGACGTAGGCGGAAAAGGTCCGCAGCTGCTCCTCGGGGACCGGAGGAACCACCATGCGCGCGATACGCGTCGCTTCGGCCGCACTGCTGGGCCTGACCGCCCTCGCCCTGTCCGCACCGGCCGCCGCGGCGAGGAGCGACACCAACATCACGCCCTTCGGGTTCAGCGTCCTGCCCTCGACCGTCGCCGCGGGCGGGGAGGTGACGCTGCTGCTGGAGCGGGACCACGGCGGCTGCAAGGGCTCGGCGACGGTCACCTCGGCGGTCTTCGACACCATCACCATCCCCTCGAACAGAAGCCAGGCGATCGCCGTCGTCGACTGGGACGCCAGGCCCGGCACGGTCCACCGGGTGACCTTCACCTGTGACGGCGTCAGCGGGTCCACGAGTCTGACCATCGCGGGCAGCCGTCCGGTCGCCCCCACACCCGTACCGCTCTACCCCGGCCGGGGTGTGCAGGCCGGTGAGGGCGGCAGCCTCGCCGGCTTCGACCTCAAGGAGATCGGCCTGGGGGCCGCGCTCATCGCCGGCTCGGTCGGGACGGCGTACTACCTCTCCCGCCGCCGCGGCGGCGAGGACGGCGCCTGACGGCTCCGTGGACCGCACGGTCCTCCGCCCCGGACCCCGGAGCGGGCCGGGGCGGGGCGGAGGACCGGGTGGGGCGCGGCGGATGATCTCCGAAGCAGGCGGAGACCGGGTGCGGCAAGTGGTCTCCGAAGGGGGCGGACACCGGGCGCCGCAGACGGTCTCCGAAGGGGGCGGAGATCAGATGTGCCGCTCCGACCGGCGGCGCATCCAGAACACGCCGCCGCCGATGACCGCGAGCGCCACGAGACCGCCGCCGATGGCCATGTCCGTCGGGGTGGCGCCGGTGGAGCTGCTGCCGCCGAGACCACCGCGGACACCGCCGATGACGGTGAAGGCCGTGGGGTTGATGACGGTGCCGTTCCGGCACACGACGCTGATGCTGTGCGACCCCGTCCGCGCGTTCTGGTTGACGGTGGCCCGTCCCGTCGCCACGTTGCCGGGGCCGGTGCGCAGCGTGACCGTCGGGAAGGCGTCCGAGCTGGCGGTGGCCGGGCCGGTGCAGTTGTTGACGGTGATGGTCAGCTGACCGCCCCGGGCGATGACGCTGGGCAGGGCGACGACATTGCTCGGGGACAGGTTCATGCCGTCCTTGGCGACGGCGACCGGGGTGGCGAGCCCGAGAACCGCGACCGCGGCGCCGGCGGCCGCCAGGGCACGAGTAGTACGCATGTGATCCTCCGCGGGAGACGCCCCGGGAACGGTCCCCGGTTGATCGGCGAGAAAGCGCCTCCCAGACAGACCCTCAGATGCCGTGCGCCGCACCGCATTTCGGCAATGGTCCGTCCTGGTGAGCCAACACGCCGAAGGAAAAGCACACAATCGGATATCTCCGCAGGTCACGGACCGTCAGAAAATTCCTGTTCACGGCAACTCGGATGGCGCACCAGCCGCATTCGGGGGCCACCCGTTCGCCTTCGACCCGTCGCCGGTCGCGCGCGGGGGACTTAGCGTTCTCGTATGCGCGAATGACGTGGCGACGGCCGCGTCGAGAGGGGAAGTCAATGTCTGCGTCCGAGCTGGCCGGTCTGGCCGAAGAGGAGGAGCAGCGGAGGAAGCGCGCTCCCTGGGGCGTGATAGCGCTTGTTCTGCTGACCGGTCTCGCCCTCATCCGGAACGGTTCGGGGGAGTTCGACGTCGGCCCGCCGCAGCCCGCCTCGGCGGCCGCCGCGGACAGCCGGGTGCACGGCACCACGTTCGGCAACACCCCCGCCGCGCTGCCGTTCGCCGCGCCCGACCGGGTGCTGATCCCGGCGATCCGGGTCGACGCGCCGGTGCTGCCGGTCGGCCTGGACCCGGACGGCTGGGTCGGCGCGCCGCCGCCGGAGGACCCGAACCTGGCCGGCTGGTTCACCGGCGCGGTCTCCCCGGGCGAGAAGGGCACCGCCGTCGTCGTGGGCCATGTCGACAACAAGCAGGGCCCCGCCGTGTTCTACGGACTCGGGGCCCTGAAGAAGGGAAATCTCGTCGAGATCCGACGCAAGGACGGAAAGACGGCGATCTTCGAGATCTACGGCATCGAGGTCTTCGAGAAGAACAATTTCCCCGGCGACCGTGTCTACGGTTCCAAGGGCACCCCGGAATTGCGGGTCATCACCTGCGGGGGCGGTTTCTCGAAGCAGAACGGTTATGCCGGGAACGTCGTCGCGTTCGCCCGCCTGGCCGAGGTCCGCTGAGCGTTCCCCGGCCCGGCGGGCCGCATTTCCGGTTATGCGTACTGCCGTCGCGGGACGGTGATGTGGTAGCCGGAGTCGAGCAGGTGCGGGAGATAGTCGCGCAGCGCCCGGACACTCTGGGAGCGGTCGCCCCCGGCGTCGTGCGAGAGCAC
>NZ_JBHUXV010000275.1:0-3540 GCF_042669125.1 Streptomyces sp. NPDC057253
TGAGGGTGGTGGGTCCGGCGCCCCCTCCTCGGGGAGGGGCCGCCGGAGCCTTACGGGTAGCTGGTCAGATTCGCCACGTTCGTCGAGGAGTTGGACGGACCGCCCGTGCCGTTGACGACGTGCCGGATGGTGCCGGTGCCGCCGAGGGACACGGTCACCATGCTCTGGAAGCGCACGCCCGCCCTGTTCGGCGCCTCGATGGCCCGCTCCGCGGCCACCCCCGGGTTGACGTTGAAGTAGCAGTAGCTGCCGAGGCCGTAGGCCTGGTGGCTGGTGACGGAGTCGGCGACCTTGTAGGCGGCCCAGCCCTGCGTCGAACCGTTCATCCAGGCCGCCTGGTTGGGCGGGTCGTACGGCATCTCGTTCTGGTAGAAGTACGTGCGGCCGCCGTTGCCGTTCCAGACGGTCTGGTACTTCTGGTAGTGCTCGACGAACAGCCCGTACGCGGTGACGTCGTCGCCGTTGACGATCAGGCCGGTGTCCCCGGTGTTGCTGGTCCAGCCGACGCCGCTGCCGTGGTCGGCGCGCCAGATCCACATGTGGTCGCCAATGACGTTGTCGCTGTTGATCACGAGGCTGGTGGTGGCCTTGCCGACGCCCGCGCCGCCGACGCGGAAGTACACGTCGTGCAGGGAGCTCGGGTTCGCGGCGTGGGAGGCGGCGGAGCCGGCCGGGCCGACCTCCATCAGGGTGGGCGAGTTGGCGGTGCCCGCGTCGAAGAGGAGGCCCGCGACCTTCACTCCGTCCACGTCGGCCACCTTCATCGCGGTGACGCCGTTGTCCGGGACGAAGGTGGCGAGGCCCAGCCCGAGGACGACGGTGTTGGCGCGGTTCACCTGGAGCGTCTGGTTCAGGTGGTACACGCCCGGGGTGACCAGGAGGTTCTTGCCCGCCGCCAGCGCCGCGTTGATGTCCGCGGCACTCGCGCCCGGCTTCACGACGTAGAAGGTGTCCAGCGACAGGGAGCTGCCCGCCGGGGCGCCGTTCGCCCAACTGGTGCCCGTGGAGTCGGACCGCACCGACGGCACGAACACCTTGTAGGAGCCGTCACCGTCGACGTACAGGAAGGGCTTCTCCCGGCTGACCGGGGACTGGGCGACCGTGGTGTACGGCGGGTTGGGGAAGCTGGTGCCCGGGACGCCCTGGCTGCCGACGAAGACCATGTTCCAGTTGGATCCGGTCCAGCTGCCGAGCTGCGAGTTGCGGGTCAACCACTGTTGCTGGCTGCCGGAGTTGACCTGTCCGTCGACCTTCGTGTCGGCGAGCAGACCGCCGCTGGACCAGCCGTTGTCGTCCAGGGCGAGGTTGCCGCGCAGATGCATCCGGCGGTACGCGGCGGCCTGCGAGACGGCCCAACGGTCGCCGCCGCCGGTCGGGTTGACGGAGAGGTTCTCGGCGCCGCGCCAGAAGTTCTGGGTCGCGTTGCCCTGGAACCAGTCGGCCTCCGCGTGCACCGCGCCGTTGATCGTCACCGCGTCCGGCGTGAGACCGAGCCCCGCGACCTGGGTGTAGAAGCCGACGTTGGCGTTCGCGGTGTAGGAGCCCGGCTTGAACAGGACGGCGTAGCGCTGGGCGCCGAACTGGTTGGTCTCCTGCTGCTGGAAGATCGAGTCGAGCCTGGACTGGATCGTCGAGGACGGCGTCGACGGGTCGAAGACGACCACGTTCGGGCCGAGGTCCGGGTTGCCGGCCGACGGGGTCACGGGCACCACCTGGAAGCGCTGGGCCGCGCTGCCGTTGCAGGTGTACTGCACGAACTGCACGCTGTCGGCGGTCGAGGCGCCGGGATCGTCCAGGCACTTGCCGCTGTTGCGGTTGACGAACCGGTAGGCGCCGCCGCCCTCGTCGACGGGCAGCCACTGCTGGTTGGCGCCGCCGCCGTAGGTCCACAGATGGACGGGCGCGCTGTCGGCGGTGGAGACGTCGGCCACGTCGACGACCTGGCTGGTGTTGTTGCGGTTGTCGATGCGGACGTAGCCGTCGCTCGTGGCGGTGAAGCTCCACTGCTGGGCCGTGGTGGCGTTGCACGCGTACTGCTGGACCACGGTGCCGTTGGCGGTGGCGGCCGACCGGGCGTCGAGACAGCGGCCGCTTGCCGCGTTCATGACAGTAGAAAAGCCGGTGGGCAGTGCGGTGGCCGCACTCGCGGGTGGGGGAGTCAGTGTCAGGAGAGACGCGGCGGCCGCCGTGACGAGCGCGGCGGCACCGGATCTGTGGAGGCGGGTGCGGGTGGGCATGCGCAGAGTCCTTCGTGGGGGTGAGGGTGGTGCGAGGTGTCTGGCTGCCCCGGAACCTAAAGGTATGGACCACTTGCGTCAAGAGGTGAAGTAAGGTTTGAGGGAAGGGGGTTGGTCGTGGCCGACGCGTTGGGGGGAAGCGGGTCGGTCGTCACCGACGCGTTGAGGGGGAGCGGGTCGGTCGTCGCCGACGCCGCCGGCGTCACTTCGGCGCGCACGGCTCGCGGCCGCAGGCCCATCACCAGACCCACGATCACCACCGCGATGCCCAGCCACACCGACGGCCCCGGCATGCCGGTGCCCGAGGCGGCGTCGGCGACCGCCGCCGCCAGGGGAGCGATACCGGTGAGCAGTCCGGCCCGCCCGGACCCGACCGCACGGACCGTCGAGTACCACAGGACGAACGCGACCGCCGTCACCATCAGCGTCAGGTACCCGGCGGCCGCCCACTGACTCACCGTCACCTCCCGTACGGCCGTGGGACCTTCGAGGGGCACGCCGAGCACGGCCAGCAGCACACCGCCGATCCAGGTCGCGTGGATCGACACCCCCCAGGGCGTGTGCCGGGCCAGCACCGGCACCGCGAGCAGCGTGAACGCGGCCTCGCACCCCAGGGCCAGCCCGGCCCAGGCCACCCCGGCCGTGTCCGTGCGGCCCGTCCCCTCCACCAGCACCGCACCCGCCATCACCACGGGCGCCGCGACCAGCACCTGCCGGCTCGGCCTGCGCCGCTCCAGCACCGGCCCCACCACCCCGAGCACCAGCGGGACGCACGCCACCGCGACGGCGATCACCGCGGGCTCCGCGTGCGCGACACCCCGGACCACGGCCACGTTGAACAGCACCAGACCGGTGACGGCGAGCCCGGTCAGCCACAGCCACTCCCGCCCGCGCGGCCACACGGGTCGGACACCGGCGAGCCGGGCGATGAGGACGAGGATCAGGGTCGCGGCCAGGTAGCGGACGGCCTGGGTGGTGAACAGCGGGGCGTCCACCAGAGTGTGCGAGACGGTGACGCTGCTGCCCACCAGGATCATCCCGATCATGCCGGGGACCAGCTGGGCCGACGAGGCGGAAGGTGTGTTCATACCGCCACCCTGCCCGCACAATGGATGCCATGGGCAGGTCCACCAAGTCATCGGTCGAGGGGTCCAAAACCGTGTCCGGCACGCCGGGTGCCGACGCGGCCCTGGGCTCCGACTTCCTCCAGCTCGACATCGGACAGGCCCCGCCCGGCGGCCGTACCGCCTGGCTAGCCGACCGGTTGCGGTCGGCCATCGCCGACGGCCGGCTGCCCGTCGGG
>NZ_JBHUXV010000276.1:0-3530 GCF_042669125.1 Streptomyces sp. NPDC057253
CCCCCTCGGGCGAGCTGTGGGCTCAGTCCTCGCTGTGCGGGCTCAGTCCTCGCTGGGCGCGGCCGGCAGCTTGGCCTGGATGAGGTCCATGACCGTGGAGTCCGTCAGCGTGGTGACGTCACCGAGCTGGCGGTTCTCGGCCACGTCCCGCAGCAGCCGGCGCATGATCTTGCCGGAGCGCGTCTTGGGCAGCTCGGCGACCGGCAGGACCCGCTTGGGCTTGGCGATCGGGCCCAGGGTGGCGCCGACGTGGTTGCGCAGCTCGGCGATGAGGTTCTCGTCCTCGGCGTTCGCCGTGCCGCGCAGGATCACGAAGGCGACGATCGCCTGCCCGGTCGTCTCGTCGGCGGCACCGACGACGGCGGCCTCGGCGACGGACGGGTGGGACACCAGCGCCGACTCCACCTCGGTGGTCGAGATGTTGTGGCCGGAGACGAGCATGACGTCGTCCACGCGGCCCAGCAGCCAGATGTCGCCGTCGTCGTCCTTCTTCGCGCCGTCGCCGGCGAAGTACTTGCCCTCGAAACGCGACCAGTAGGTGTCCAGGAAGCGCTGGTCGTCGCCCCAGATGGTGCGCAGCATGGACGGCCACGGCTCGGTGAGGACCAGGTAGCCGCCACCGCCGTTCGGGACCTCGTTCGCCTCGTCGTCCACGACGGTCGCGGAGATGCCGGGCAGCGGGGTCTGCGCGGAACCGGGCTTGGTCGCGGTGACACCCGGCAGCGGCGAGATCATCATGGCGCCGGTCTCGGTCTGCCACCAGGTGTCCACGATCGGGGTGCGGTCCGCGCCGATGTGCTTGCGGTACCAGATCCACGCCTCGGGGTTGATCGGCTCGCCCACCGAGCCCAGCACCCGCAGGCTGCTGAGATCGAACTTCGCGGGGATGTCGTCGCCCCACTTCATGAAGGTGCGGATGGCGGTCGGGGCGGTGTAGAGGATCGTCACCCCGTACTTCTGCACGATCTCCCAGAAGCGGCCCTGGTGCGGGGTGTCGGGCGTGCCCTCGTACATGACCTGGGTGGCGCCGTTGGCGAGCGGGCCGTAGACGATGTACGAGTGCCCGGTGACCCAGCCGACGTCGGCCGTGCACCAGTAGACGTCGGTCTCCGGCTTCAGGTCGAAGACGGCCTGGTGGGTGTACGCGGCCTGGGTGAGGTAGCCGCCCGAGGTGTGCAGGATGCCCTTGGGCTTGCCCGTCGTGCCGGACGTGTAGAGGATGAACAGCGGCTGCTCGGCGTTGAACGGCTCGGGCGTGTGCTCGGCCGACTGCCGGTCGACGACCTCGTGCCACCACACGTCACGGCTGTCGTCCCAGGCGACCTCCTGGCCGGTACGGCGGACAACGAGCACGTGCTCGACGTTGCCGGCCTTGGTGACCGCCTCGTCGACGGCGGGCTTGAGCGCGGACGGCTTGCCGCGCCGGTAGCCGCCGTCGGTGGTGATGACCACGCGCGCGTCGGCGTCCTGGATGCGGGTCGCGAGCGCGTCCGCGGAGAAGCCGCCGAAGACCACGGAGTGCGCGGCGCCGATCCGGGCGCACGCGAGCATGGCGACCGCGGTCTCCGGGATCATCGGCATGTAGACGGCGACCCGGTCGCCCTTCTGAACCCCCAGCTCCAGCAGCGCGTTCGCCGCCTTGGAGACCTCGTCCTTGAGCTCGGCGTAGGTGATCGCGCGGCTGTCGCCGGGCTCGCCCTCGAAGTGGATGGCGACCCGGTCGCCGTGGCCCGCCTCGACATGCCGGTCGACGCAGTTGTACGCCACGTTGAGCTCGCCGTCCTGGAACCACTTGGCGAACGGCGGGTTCGACCAGTCCAGCGTCTCCGTCGGCTCCTTGGCCCAGCTCAGTCGGCGGGCCTGCTCGGCCCAGAAACCGAGCCGGTCAGCCTTGGCCTGCTCATACGCCTCCGCTGTGACGTTGGCGTGTGCGGCCAGGTCGGCGGGGGGTGCGAACCTGCGCTCTTCCTTGAGCAGGTTGGCCAGGCTTTCGTTGCTCACGGCATCTGCCTTTCCCAGGGTGTCCGTTGTGTCCCAGGCCACAGCTCATCAGACCGGGGGTGCGATGACAAGGGCCGACCTGCAATTGGTTTAGACCTCTTGGAGTCGTCGAGTCCGGCGGCCGGGTCATCCGTACCCACGGACGCCGACCAGGCAGAGTTCAGCACTTGTAACGCCTTTCACACTCCCGGCCAAGTACCGGTGAAGCGCCGTCGACGCAGCGGCGTTCGTCGAGGAAGGGAGCCCGAGTGGACGGGATACGGGGTGGGCCGCGGGCGGCGGCTCGCGACCCACAGCTCTTCGAGGAGTTCTACCGGCGCCATGTGGACGCCATGACGTCCTTCGTGGCCCGGCGCGTCGCGGACCCGCACACCGTGGCCGACCTGACCGCCGAGATCTTCCTCGCGGTCCTGGACTCGGCCCACACCTACCGCGCCTCCCGGGGCAGCGAGCGGGCGTGGCTGTACGGCATCGCCCGCAATGTCGTCGCCGGCGAGCGCCGACGGGTCGCCCGCGAGACCGACCGCGACCGGCGCATCTCCGGCCGGCGGTTGCTGGAGCCCGACGACATCGCCCGCCTGGAGGACAAGCTCGACGCCGAGAGCCCGGGCCGCCGTGCCCTCGCCGCTCTGGAACGGCTCCCCGCGGGGGAGAGAGCCGTCCTGGAACTCGTCGCGGTCGACGACCTCACGGTCGGCGAGGCCGCGACGGCGTTGGGGATCAGCCAGGTGGCGGCGCGTGTACGGCTGCACAGGGCGCGCAAGTCCCTGCGGGAACAGGCGGAGTCACCGGGCGGGGAGCCGTTCGGCTCGTGCCTGCCGTACGTCACGGAAGGAACTGGGGGAGCGGCATGACGGCGAGGACGACGTTCGAGGACCGGCTGCTGGGGGAGTTGCGGGGGGAGATCGAGCGGCGGGAGTCCGTGCCGGTGCCCGCCGTGCGGCGCGCTCTGCTCACCGGCCGCCGACTTGCCCTGGCCGCGGGGGTCTGCGCGGCGGCCGGGCTCGCGGTGGTGCTGTCGGCGGGGACACCGGCCGGGTCCGCGGCGTACGCGCTGGAGCGCCATGACGACGGAACCGTCACGCTCACCGCCAACGAGCAGTACATCGATGTCGAGGACCAGCGTGAACTCGCACGGGAGCTGCGCCCGAACGGCATCGAGGTGGAGGTGCAGATCCTGCGCCCCGGCTATGGCTGCAAGGGGGACATGGTGCTCTGGACACACACCTCGGAGGGCGGGGTGGTCCCGCTCTTCACCTTCCAGTGGGCCCGGAAGATCACCCTGCACCGCGGCAATGTGCTGGTGTTCGTGAACTTCAACGACGGGGCGCAGCCGCACAAGGTCGACGTCTACCCGACCGAGGCCGACGTCGAGCCCTGTGTTCCGGTGAAGCCGACGCCGAGCAGGTCCTAGGGAGTGGGGGGGTGGGGGCCCCCACAACCGGCCCGACCCCCAACCCCCCAACCCACCCCAACACCCCCCCCCGCCCCCACCAGCCCAAACCCCCCCCCCCCCACCACCAGGGCTC
>NZ_JBHUXV010000277.1:0-3507 GCF_042669125.1 Streptomyces sp. NPDC057253
GTCCCGCGCACCGCCCGGTGCCGTGTCAGACCTGGTCGACCGCCACGGCGTCGTAGTCGGTGGTCGGCGTCGGCTCCACGTCGAAGCGCGCGTTGGGCAGGTACAGGCGCCCGCCCCAGGCGGCGACCGTGGTCGGGATGCGGAAGCGCGGGTCGGTGATGCGGGTGATCGCGGTGCCCCGGGTGCCGGAGTCGTTCAGCCGGAACACGTCGATCGCGTTCTGCTGCTGCTGGACGGCGTAGAGGATCCGGCCGAGCAGCAACAGGCCGTCGCCGTTGGGGAGTTTCGCGCCGCCCAGGTCGACGGCACGGGCGGCGCCGGTGCGCGGGTCGACCCGCATGAGGCCGCCGCCGTCGGCGAAGGCGTTCACCACGAGCAGGGCGCGGCCGTCGGGGGTGCGCTCGATGCCGTTGGCGGTGAAGTCGGGCCCCTGCTGCCAGTCCCCCGTCAGCGGTACGGTCTCCACCGCGCCCTTGGCCAGCTTGTACAGCGCCGGCTTGAAGGAGTCGGTGAACCAGGCGGCGCCCGGGGTGAGGATCACGTCGTTGACGAAGGTGCCGCCGGTGGCGTACACCCGCTCGGTCTCGCCGGAGCGGGCGTCGGCGACCCGGATCTCGCCGCTGACGCCGCCGGCGAGGAAGAGTCTGCCGTGCCGGTCGATCTTGAGGCCCACGGTCGGGGCCCCCGCGCCCCGCACGACGATCTCGCCCTGGCCGGTGGCCAGGCTCGCGCGGTAGACGTCGCCGTTGGCGAGGGAGCCGAAGTAGGCGTGGGGCCGGGAGCCGATGGTGATGCCCTCGGGCTGGAAGCCGTCGGGCAGGGGGAACTGCGCGGGCCACGCGGTGTGCCGGGTTCCGGCCGCCTGCGCGGTGCCGCCGAGCAGGGCCGCTCCGGTCAGCGCGGCGGTCGTGGTCAGGAGTGTGCGACGTGCGAAGGAACGGTCTGCGGGTGCCACGGTGCGTCCTTCCGCAAGGGGGCCGGCGCGGGACCGGCCGAACGGTCAAGCGACACTCCCACCCCATCACATGACGGCCGCCTCCACAGCCTTCGGCCGGATTGTGACGTGACATCGGTTTCCGGACGGATTGCACCCGTTACCCAATCAACTTGCTTTCAAACCGAGTTGGCGAACGCGGTCTGGACGGGCGGCCGTTGCGGTGCTTGGTTGTCCTGCGGAAGGCACCCGCAGCACCCGCACGGACCGAAGGGAGCGGTACCCGATGACCGAGCAGGTACAGCCGCCACAGGACCCGGGAGCCTCCGGGCCGGGACCCGACGGAGCGGGATTCACCTACCGAGGAGCCGAGCCGGAACTGATCGTCGTCGCCCGCCCCGAGGCCCGGCTGCGTGCCGACGCCGAGGGCGTCCGCTCGGCGGCGAACGCGGACGTGTCGGCCCTCAACATGTTCCTCAGCGACGAACAGCTCGCCCTGGAGCCGCTGTTCGGCGGCGAGGAGCGCCTCCAGCAGCATCTCGACGAAGGCGTCCCCGATCTCACGCGCTTCTACCGGGTGCGCGGCGGAGCGGACCGGACGGCGGAACTGCGGGCCCGGATCGCCGCGTTGCCGGGCATCGACACGGCGTACGTCAAACCGCCCGCCGTGCCCGCGACCGTCGCCGACGACGGCCTGACGGCCGGGCCGCCACGGCTGAAGGAGGGCGCGCCCCGCACACCCGACTTCACCGGCAGGCAGGGCTATCTGCGCCCCGCCCCCGAGGGGATCGACGCCCACTGGGCCTGGCAGCGCCCCGGCGGGACGGGCCAGGGGGTGACCGTGATCGACGTCGAGGGCGCCTGGCAGCTGGGCCACGAGGACCTGGCCGCCAAGCTCGCCGGCGTGGTCGTCGGCACCCCGCTGACCGACGTGGCCTGGCGCAACCACGGCACCGCCGTCATCGGGGTGGTCGGCGGCGACCCGGGCGAGCGCGGAGTGACCGGGATCGTGCCGGAGGCGGTGACCGCGGCCGCGTCCTTCCAGGGCATCGGTACGGCGGCCGCGATCCGGGCGGCGGCCGACCGGCTCGGCCCCGGTGACGTGGTCCTGGTCGAACTGCACCGCCCCGGACCGCGGTTCGACCACGAGGTCCGCGACGACCAGCGCGGCTACGTCCCGATCGAGTGGTGGCCGGACGACTTCGCGGCCGTGCGGTACGCGACCGCCAGGGGCGTCCTGGTCGTCGCGGCCGCGGGCAACGGCGGCGAGTCCCTCGACGACGCCCTCTACGAGCGCCGCCCGGACGAGTTCCCCGAGTCGTGGCGCAACCCCTTCAACCCGTCCAACCCGTCCTCCGGCGCGGTCCTGGTCGGCGCGGGCGCCCCGCCGCCCGGCACACACGGCCGCGACCACGGCCCGGACCGCTCCCGGCTCGCGTTCTCCAACTACGGCGCCCGCGTGGACGCGCAGGGCTGGGGCCGCGAGGTCACCACCACCGGGGGTTTCTGGGACCGGCCCGGCGACCTCCAGGGCGGGCCCGAGGAGATCGCCTGGTACACCGACACCTTCTCGGGGACCTCCGCCGCCGCCCCGGTGGTGGTCGGCGCGCTGGTCGCGCTCCAGGGCATGCTCAAGGCGGCCGCCCAGCCGTCGCTGACCCCTGAGCGCGCGCGTGCGGTGCTGCGTGCCACGGGCTCGCCGCAGCAGGACGCGCCGGGCCGGCCCGCCTCGCAGCGGATCGGCAGCCGGCCCGACATCAAGGCGGCGGTCACCCGGCTGCTCCCCGACGCGGTCGGCTCGGGCCAGGCCGAGCGGTACTGGGACGAGCTGCTGCCGTACCCCCGTGAACTCCCGCCGCGGCTGAGGCTGTTCGTGGCCGGCGCCTGGCGGAGTCTGCACCGTCCGTCCCCCGAGATCCGGCAGGCGGTGCACACCGCCTTCGCGGGGGGACGGCCCGACGTCCGGGTGTGGTTCTCGGACGACGAGATCGTCGGCCTGGTGATCACCGGCTGACGACTGCCCTCGGCACGACCCGACTCCATCAAGGGAAGGTGACACCCGTATGAGCATCACCCCGCAGATGGGCCAGCAGCAGTTCCCGAGCACGTCGCCGTATCAGCAGCAGGGCGGTTCCGGCTCCCTGGAGCAGCTCAACCAGCTCGGGCAGCAGCAGCCGTTCCAGCAGCTGCTCCAGCAGATGGGAGGACAGCAGCAGACCCAGCAGCACCAGCACAGCCAGCAGGAGCAGCAGATCCAGCAGCTCACGCAGTCCGTGGTGCAGCAGGTCCAGACCCAGGCGCTCGCCGCCGGGGTGGCCGACGCCTTCATCGACATCGTGCAGCCGCTCCCGGGGCAGCCGCAGCAGATCTTCCTGCGGATCGACCACCAGTTCCGGAGCCTGGCCAACCCGTCGCCACAGCTCCACCAGCAGATCCAGGAGGCCTTCGCGTTCGGCCACCAGGTCATCGGCGTGTGGGACGGCCAGTCGCCGAACGTGCTGCGCAGCGTACGGATCCAGCGCTTCTGACCGGAGCCTGAGCAGCAAGAAGGGGCGCTCCTCCCGCGGGGAGGC
>NZ_JBHUXV010000278.1:0-3037 GCF_042669125.1 Streptomyces sp. NPDC057253
GTCGACAAGGAGAACCGGCCCACCCAGGAGAAGTTCCACTGCGTCTGGTGCGGCCACCAGGCGCACGCGGACACGGTGGGCGCCCTGAACGTTCTACGGGCCGGGCTGGTCCGTCGCGACGCCGCACCGGCTAGCGAGAAGCCCCCTCATTCATGAGGGGGAGGAGTCACGTTCACCGTCTTCGTCCTCACCTCACGTACGCCACCCAGGAGCTCGGCATGTCCCGCGGCTCCGCCCTCGCGGCCGTGCTCATCGGCTCCTCGATCCAGGTCTTCCTCATGCCGCTGGCCGGCGCCCTCTCCGACCGGTTCAACCGCCGCCTCCTGTACGGCGGCGCCGCGGTGGCCGCCGGTCTGTGGCCCTTCGTGTTCTTCCCGATGACCGGCGGCGGCACCTGGCTGCCGCTCGCCACGGGGGTCGTCGTGGGCCTGGTGATCCACTGTTGCCTGTACGGTCCGCAGGCCGCCTTCATCGCCGAGCAGTTCACGCCCCGGCTGCGCTACACCGGCTCGTCCCTGGCCTACACCCTGGCCGGGATCATCGGCGGCGCCGTCGCCCCGCTGCTGTTCACCACCCTGCTGAGCATCTACGGCAACTGGGCGCCGCTGGCCGTGTACATCGCCCTCGCCTCGGCCGTCTCCCTCGTAGGAGTCTGGCTGGGGCGCGACCCCGAAGCCGCCGTCGACGAGGACGCCGCCCTCGCCGCGCCGCAGGCGGACACCGTCCCTACCCGCCTCTGAGGAGGACCGCACCGTGCGCATCGCCCTGAGTCAGCTCACCACCGGCCCCGACCCCGGCAAGAACCTCGTGCTCATCGAGGAATGGACCCGGCGCGCGGCGGACGCCGGAGCCCGCGTCGTCGTCTTCCCGGAGGCGTCGATGGCCTGCTTCGGCACCCCACTGGCACCCCTCGCCGAGCCCCTGGACGGACCGTGGGCCGACGGCGTACGGCACATCGCCCGCGCCACCGGCACGGTCGTCGTGGCCGGCATGTTCACCCCGGCCACCGGCGGCCGGGTGACCAACACCCTGCTCGCCACCGGACCCGGGGTCGAGGCGTCGTACGACAAGATCCACCTCTACGACGCCTTCGGCTTCCGTGAGTCCGACACCGTCGCCGCGGGGTCCGCCACGACGGTCATCGACGTGGACGGCGTACGGCTCGGCCTGGCCACCTGCTACGACATCCGCTTCCCGGAGCTGTTCCGGGCGCACGCCGACGCCGGAGCCGTCGCCACGCTGCTGGCCGCCTCCTGGGGTGCCGGGCCCGGCAAGCGGGAGCAGTGGGAGCTGCTGGTGCGGGCTCGTGCGCTGGACGCCACCGTGTGGCTCGCCGCCGTCGGCCAGGCCGACCCCGGTACCGGCCCGGGTCCTGCCCCGACGGGGATCGGGCACAGTCTCGTCGCCGGACCCGACGGGACCGTAAGGCACGCTCTGGGCGCCGAGCCGGAGCTGCTGGTGGCCGACCTGGACATCGACGAGGTCGCGGGGGTCCGGCAGCGGATCTCCGTACTGGCCAACAGGCGCCCGGAGGTGTGGCGATGAGCAAGCCCGAGCTGGAGTTCCATCTGCCCGAGGGACCGTGGCGGGCACCGGCCGGCGCCGGTCCGGGGGTCGAGGAGCGCGTCCTGGCTGACGACCCCGAGCGCGGATCCCGTACGGCGCTGGTCCGCTGGGCGCCGGGCACCGACAGCTCCGCACAGGGCGTGGCACGCCACGACTTCTGGGAGGAGGTCTACCTCGTCGAGGGAGCGATGCACGACCTGACGCTCGACCGGACCTTCACCGCCGGCATGTACGCCTGCCGCCCGCCCGGGATGCCGCACGGCCCCTGGACCTCCCGGGACGGCGTCACCATGCTGGTGATCACCTACCCGGACACCCCCTAACCCGCGAGCAGCACCTTGAGCGTCGACTCCAGGTGGTGGTCGATGGCGGCGCACGCGGCCTGCGCGTCGCCGGCCTCCAGGGCGTCCAGGATGACCTCGTGCTCCTCCAGCACCGCTTCCTGGCGGCCCTGCTGGTTGAAGAGGGCGACCACTCCGGCCCGGACCTGCCGGCTGCGCAGGCCCTCGTAGTGCCGGTCGAGGAGGGCGTTGCCGACGGCGGACACCAGGGCCGCGTGAAAGCGGTGGTCCACGTCGATGAACTCCTTGGCCTGGTCGGCGCCGGTGAGCTCACGCTGCCGTTCCAGCAGGGACCGCAGCTCCGCCACCGGCGCTCCGCCACCGGAGACGAGCTGCTGGGCGGCGTACCGCTCGACGATGCCCCGCAGCTCCATGAGTTCGCGGATCTCCCGACCGGTCAGGGGGGACACACGGGCGCCGCGCTTGGGGACGAGCTCGACCAGGTCCTCGGCCGCGAGTTGCAGCAGCGCTTCCCGGATGGGCGTGCGGGAGACTCCGATACGGTCCGCGAGCTCCTGCTCCGACAGGAAGGCTCCCTGCATCCCGGGATCCGTCAGCACCGAGTCCTTGAGATACGCGTACGCCTTCTCCCGACCGGACGTCACGGCAGCCCCCAGCTCTCGCATACACCTTGTATACGGAAGCTACCACGCGCCTGGGAGGCCCGACGACGGCGCCAGTGCTGCGAGACCGGAACCGGGATGCTTCCCGGCGACGACGCCCGCCGTGGCCCGGAAGCCAAGTGGCACGAGCGACGGACCTGGAGATCGCGCCCGGCCCCCTCGACAACACCACGGCGGTAGCTTCCCGGCGGCCCCTCGACCGGTCCGCCCGCCCCAACCGACCAGGCGATACGGACATCGGGGCCCATCCGAACGACAGCTCCAAGGGCCTACGTCCGCCTGCGGCGCCGCATTCCCGCATACCTCCCGGCGTACAACCGACCGTGGGTGAGTCGATCCGCAGTCGACCCCTGGGGCCGCGGGCAACCGAGAAAGCGAGAACAGTGTTCTTGACAGCGGTCGACGCTCGGGACAGGCTTGTCCGCAAGAGAGAACACTGTTCTCGAAAGCCACCCGAAAGGACCGTCGCCATGACCACGGCATCCTCGTCCTGGATCCACCACACCC
>NZ_JBHUXV010000279.1:0-3030 GCF_042669125.1 Streptomyces sp. NPDC057253
GACCAGGTCCGCGCGCCCCGGAATGCGGTTACTTCGCGCCGGAGTCGCCGTCGGTCTTCTTCGGCTCGTCGTCCGACTTCGCCTCGGCGTCCTCCACGTCGGCGTCGGCCTTGGCGGGCGCGTCGGCGGGGGCCTCCTCGGCCGTGTCCTTCTTACCGAGGTCGACGGACTTCTCGTCGGAGGCGGCGGCAGCTTCGTCGGCGGAGGCGTCGTCGGTGAGGGAGGAGGCGTCGTCCGGGACGACGTCGGAGTCGGACTTCAGGTCGTGCTCGATGCCGTGGACGATGCGGTTGTACTCGTCGTCCGTCAGTACGGCACCGATGGCGTTCTTCGCGAAGAGCAGTTCCACGCCCGGGCCCGCGTCGAGGAGGACGGTGTCGTCGCCGACCTCCTTGACCGTGGCGTACATACCCCCGATCGTGCGGACGCCGCTGCCGGGCTGCATGTCGTTCCGCATGGTGGCGGCCTGCTGCTGCTTCTTCTTGGCCGACCGGGTCATCAGGAACATGGCCCCGATGAGCACGATGAACGGGAGGAGGGTCACGAGACTCACGGGTCGGAACTTCCTTCACGCGACCGCGATGGTGAGCGGCCTGATGGTTGGGGGTGTGCATGTCGCCGACAAAGGCGGCATCGGCGGAGTCTAAGCGAGTCCGCGTGCATGGAACAACGCTCAGCATCGCACCTGGGTTCCGGACCCGGCCAATGCCGTGCCGTCACGAAGGCATCACGTCCCGAACAGGTCCTGTTGTCCGTTTCCCGTGGCCGCGGAGCGCGGCGGGGTGAGACCGAGGTGGGCCCAGGCGGCGGGAGTGGCGACCCGTCCGCGCGGAGTGCGCGCGAGCAGGCCCTCGCGGACCAGGAAGGGTTCGGCGACCTCCTCTACGGTCTCGCGCTCCTCCCCCACCGCGACGGCGAGCGTGGACAGGCCGACCGGGCCGCCGCCGAACAGCTTGAGCAGGGCCTCGAGCACCCCGCGGTCCAGCCGGTCGAGGCCGCGGGCGTCGACCTCGTAGACCTTGAGCGCGGCCGCCGCGATGTCGCGGGTGATGATGCCGTCGGCCTTGACCTGGGCGTAGTCGCGGACCCGGCGCAGCAGGCGGTTGGCGATGCGGGGCGTGCCGCGGGAGCGGCCGGCGATCTCGGCGGCGCCGTCGGCGCCGATCTCGACGTCGAGGAGGTTGGCCGAGCGGTGGATGACGCGCTCCAGCTCGGCGGGTTCGTAGAACTCCATGTGCGCGGTGAAGCCGAAGCGGTCGCGCAGCGGGGGCGGCAGCAGGCCCGCGCGCGTGGTGGCGCCGACCAGGGTGAAGGGGGGCAGCTCCAGGGGGATGGCGGTGGCGCCGGGGCCCTTGCCGACGATGACGTCGACCCGGAAGTCCTCCATGGCCATGTAGAGCATCTCCTCGGCGGGCCGCGACATGCGGTGGATCTCGTCGAGGAAAAGGACCTCGCCCTCCTGGAGGGAGGAGAGGATCGCCGCCAGGTCGCCGGCGTGCTGGATGGCCGGGCCGCTGGTGATGCGGATCGGGGCGCCCATCTCGGCCGCGATGATCATCGACAGGGTGGTCTTGCCGAGGCCGGGGGCACCGGAGAGCAGCACATGGTCGGCGGTGGCGCCGCGCGCGCGGGCGGCGCGCAGGACCAGGTCGAGCTGTTCGCGGACCTTCTCCTGGCCGATGAACTCGTCCAGGTCCTTGGGGCGCAGGGCGGCCTCGACGGCCTGGTCCTCGCGGTCGGCGGACGCACCGACGAGCCGCTCGGCGGCGGTCTCGTCGGTCGTGTCGTCCCAGTTCACTGACGTCTCCTAGCGGGCGCGGTTCAAAGTCTGCAGGGCGGCCTTCAGCAGCTGGCCGACCTGGGGCGTGCCCTCGGCCGCCTCCGCCTGCGGGGTCACGGCGGTGACGGCCTCGTCGGCCTCGCGCGTGGCGTAGCCGAGGCCGATCAGGGCGGCGTGCAGCTGGTCGCGCCAGCCCTGGGTGACGGGGGCTCCGATCGCGGGCGCCCCGATCGGTTCGCCCAGCCGGTCCTTGAGCTCAAGCAGCAGCTTCTGGGCGCCCTTCTTGCCGATGCCGGGGACCGCGATCAGCGCCTTCTCGTCGCCGGTGGCCACCGCCCGGCGCAGCGCGTCCGGGGTGTGCACGGCCAGCATCGCCTGGGCCAGCCGGGGGCCGACGCCGCTGGCGGTCTGGAGCAGCTCGAAGACCTGGCGCTCGTCGTCGTCCACGAAGCCGTACAGGGTGAGGGAGTCCTCCCGTACGACGAGCGAGGTGGCCAGCTTGGCCGGCTTGCCGAGCCGGAGCGTGGACAGGGTGTTCGGGGTGCACTGGACGGCCATGCCCACACCGCCCACCTCGACCACCGCGGCGTCGGGAGCGAGGGCGGCGACGGTGCCGCTGACGAACGCGATCATGCGAGACGGCCTTTCGGTGCTGCTTTGGCTGTGTGCAGGGCCACGGCCTGCTGGAGTCGGTTCTGGGCGGGGGCGCGCCAGATGTGGCAGATGGCGAGCGCGAGGGCGTCGGCGGCGTCGGCCGGCTTGGGCGGGGCGTCGAGCCGCAGCAGCCGGGTGACCATGGCGCCGACCTGGGCCTTGTCGGCGCGGCCGCTGCCGGTGACAGCTGCCTTGACCTCGCTCGGGGTGTGCAGGGCTACGGGGATGCCCCGGCGGGCGGCGCACAGCATCGCGACCGCGCTGGCCTGGGCGGTGCCCATCACCGTACGGACGTTGTGCTGGCTGAACACCCGCTCCACGGCGACGTATTCGGGCCGGTGCTCGTCCAGCCACTGCTCGATGCCCTGCTCGACGGCGACGAGCCGCTGCCCCAGCTCGGCGTCCGCGGGCGTGCGGACGACTCCGACGCCGAGCATCGTCAGGGGCCGCCCGGCGACGCCTTCGACCACCCCGACACCGCACCGCGTGAGACCGGGGTCCACCCCGAGTACGCGCACGCGCCCTCCCCTCGGTGATCTTTGACTTCACGCCAGGCTATCCGCTGCCACCGACAACGGCGGCGGGCCGGTGGGACG
>NZ_JBHUXV010000280.1:0-3018 GCF_042669125.1 Streptomyces sp. NPDC057253
CCGGCCCACGGGGTCGCCGTGGGCCGGACGTCCGGGGTGGGTCAGCGGGGCGGCCAGCCGTCCAGGTGACGGCGCATGGTGACGTCGTGCTGGGCGTCGCCCTTCGGGGCGTGGTCCACGGCGTCCTTGAGGACGGCGTTGACCTCCGCCGCGAGGCCGTCGGCCTGGGCGCGCAGGTCGGACGCGGGGACCTTGGAGCGGGTCAGCGCGTCCAGCCTGCGGTGGATGTCGGCGAGTTGGCGGCGGTGGGAGGAGTCGAGGGCGAGCGGGGTGGGCGTGGAGACCACGAACTGGTAGGCGCCGGCCAGGGTCTGGCAGCCGGTGCAGCTCTTGTTGGCGGCGTCGCTGAGGTTCACGGCGTTCAGCCGGGTCTGCTCGCCCGCGAAGGTGACGATCTGGAAGGACAGCGCGACCGAACGGCAGGCGTCATCGGCGGAGCAGCCCGACGACACGGCGTTCGCCTGGTTGCGGACGTTGGCGGCGCTGACATTGCCGTACTGGCGGATGGTGAAGGAGTCCTTCGCCTCGGTGTGGTCGAGCTGGTTGGCCCGGCTGAACACATGGTCCGAGGCCACGGCGACCTTCGCGGGCCCGTTGCCCGCGGCCTGCGCCGGCACAGCGGTCGCCACACCGGCGACCCCGGCGGCGAACAGCCCCACGCGCACGGCACGGCGGGTCAACGGGGTGGAGGTACGAGGTTTTCGATGACTGCTCAAGGGGTCTCCTTGGGTGTGTGGTCGGTACGGATGTGGGGGGTGACGGCGATGGCCCCGGGCCCGGCGGTGAAGCAGGGCGACGGCGGGACCTCCGGCGCCCCGCGCACTCGCGGACCTCTCTGCTCACGGCACCCGCCCTTCAGGGCCCGCACGATGTTGGCCGCCGAGGCGACCTCCGCGGCGGTGGCCGACGCCTGACCGCCGTGCCGCGCGGCGAACTCCGGCCCGGGGCGGTCGTGCTCGGGGAGACCGTCACGTACGACGCCCTCCCCTCGCCCCGCCCACGGCACGGAGCACCGACGGCTCAAGCCGTCCCGCCCCCGCCGCCCTCCTCTCTCACGAAGAAGCCGGCGGGCCGCTGGCCGGTGGTGGAGGTGCGGTGTCGGTCGGGGTGGGCTGGGTGCTTTCCGACGGGATCGGGGAGGTGACCGGGGTGGACGGACCGGGGCCCGTGCCCGGTGACGACGGGTCCGGGTCCGTGGAGCCGCCCGGGGCCGCGGACGCCGTACCGCGGGCCGTGCCGCCGGTCGCCGTGCCCGGCGCCGTCGCGGACGCGGCCGGTGAGGCGGACGCCGAGGCGGCGGCCGAGGTGCCCGCGGACGGGGCGGCGGAGCCCGAGGCGGCGCCCGCCGAAGCCGGTGGGACCGCGCCGGGGCCGGTGCCGGACGGGTCGCCCGACGGGTCGTCGCCCGAGGTGGCCGCGTCGCCGTCCGGTGTCGTGGCCTGCCGGGGCTCCGGTTCCTCCGTCGACACCCCCGGCTGGAGGATCGGCGCGATCGGCGGCTTCTTGGGCAGCGGCTGGGGTGTCAGACCCGAGGTCCACGCGTAGCTCAGCCCCGTCAGCCCGGCGAAGACCACCGCGCACAGCGCCAGCCGCAGCACGGGCCGCCCGTCCGTGGACCGTTTGGCGGCACGGAAGATCCGCCCCCCGATCTTCACGGTGAGATAGACGACCCCGCCCATCGGGATGAGCAGCATCAGACAGCCCAGCACCCCGACGAGACCCTCGACGATCTTCCCGTCCGCGAGGGCCGACCCGGTGCCGGAGAACTGCTCGACCATGGACCGGGTCATCGTGGCGATGATCCTCGGCAGGTTCCACAGCGCGTACGCCAGCTCGCCGATGATCAGCGGCACCATCGTCAGCACCCAGGCCGCAACCACGGTCCGCGCCGACTTCTTCAGCCCGGCGACCTCCTTGCGCGCCGCCCGCCCCCTGCGCCCCGGTACCAGCCCCAGCAGGATCGGCTTGATCTTGCCGTAGAGGTCCGGCACCCCCGCGAGGTCGCCCAGGATGTAGTAGCCGTCGAGGCGCACGGCCGGCATCAGCTGTTCGAGGATCTCGAAGTGCCCGAGATAGACGGCCGCCAGGAAGAACGGCTCACCGGTGGCGAAGTACAGCCCGGCCATGCCGAGCATGAAGACCACATTGAAGTAGACGCCGCCGAGGTCGGTCCTGATCCGCCCGCCCCGGCCGATCCGGTAGACGTCGGTGACGTCGGTGTACATCGACGGCCAGATGAGGAAGATCCCGCAGCCGATGCAGCCGGGCCGGGCACCGCCGTATCTGCACGCGGAGGCGTGGCCGAACTCGTGGAAGACGAGCGAGGCCACGGTCAGCAGGAAGACGGCCAGGATCAGCACCGGCTGGTCGAGGACCTCCAGGACCGGCTCGATCGCCCCGTAGAAGGCGAAGAGCCAGACGTCCATGGCCACGGCCGCCGCGATCATGACGGCGACCACGACCGGCCGGTGCAGCCACGCGAACATCCGCGCGATCTTCGCCGTGCGCCGCTCGTCGAAGATGACCCGGTGGCCCTTGAGGGCGAGCAGCAGGTCGGAGCGCGGGGCGTCGACCTCGTCGCTCTCCTGGCCCTCGGGGACCGTCACCCCGAGCGGTTCGAGCTTCTTCTCCACCAGGTAGCGGATGTTGTCGCCGCTGACCTCGCGGCCGAACCGCGCGCTCACCCGGTGGGCGATCGACTCGGTGTCGCGCAGGCCGTCGACCGACGACGCCACGAGGTACAGCAGCCGTGACAGCTGCACGACCTGCCCGTCCCCCCGACGGGCGATGTACTTGGGTTCGGTGAACCCCGATCCCTGGTACTCGCCGTGCAGTCGCAGTCCCGCGCTGAGCCGGGGCACCAACTGCGGTTCCACGACCGGCAGGCTGCCGGTCGCGACCTGCTCGTAGGTCACCGGCCAGCCGCCGGGCCCGGGCACCGGCCCGGTGTCGTACAGCGTCGGCCCGTCTCCGAGCACTGTCATATGTGGTCTCCCCCCATGTCCTGCCCCCCTCATG
>NZ_JBHUXV010000281.1:0-2929 GCF_042669125.1 Streptomyces sp. NPDC057253
CCCCGACCCCATGCGGGGCGGGCCCGCACCCCCGAGAAAGGAGGTGCACCACAGTGGTGAACCCAACTGCCGAGCAGGCCGAGGCCATCGAGACGTACGGCGACGGGCTGGACATGGTCCTCCAGGCCGGCGCGGGCTGCGGCAAGTCCTCGACGCTCAAGATGATCGCCAAGAGCGACCGGCGGCGCCGGATGACGTACGTCGCCTACAACAGCTCCATCGCGGCGGACGCCCGCCGCTCCTTCCCGTCCAACTGCATGGCGAAGACCGGTCACGGCCTCGCCTTCGACCCGAAGTACGGCGACCGACTCCGGCGCCCCCGCCAGACCGCGCACCAGGCGGCGCAGGCCCTCGACGTCCGCTCGATCCTCGGCATCATCGGCGCGACCCCCACGGTCCTTACCGACCGCGGCGGCATGAAGGCCATGACCTCGAAGATCATCATGCGGATGGCGCTGGACAGTGTCACCCGGTACTGCCACAGCGCCGACGACGAGATCGTTCAGAAGCACATCCCGCACTTCGACGGCCTGAAGAAGAGCCGCGGCGAGGTCGTCAAGTTGGTCCTGCCGGTGGCCCGGGCCGCCTGGGAGGACCTCCAGCGCGACGACAGCGTGCTGAACCTGTCCCACGATCACTACCTGAAGATGTGGGCCCTCTCGAAGCCCACCATCCCGACGGACGTGGTCCTCCTCGACGAGGCCCAGGACACCAACGACGTCCTCGCCGACGTCCTTCTCGCCCAGGAGCACGCCCAGCGCATCGCCGTCGGGGACTCCGCACAGCAGATCTACAGCTGGCGCGGCGCCAACGACGCGCTCGCCGGATTCGTCCGCGAACTCGGCTGCACGGAGCTGACGTTGTCGCAGTCGTTCCGGTTCGGTCCGGCCGTGGCCGATCGCGCGAACGTCTGGCTCCGCCTGATCGACGCGCCGCTCCGCCTCACCGGCTGGGAGGCCGCCGAATCCTCGGTGGGCCCGCTCGACGCCCCCGACGCGATCCTCTGCCGCACCAACGCGGGCGCCATGGGCATCGTCATGGAGGGCCTGGCGGCCGGGCGAAAGGTGGCGCTGGTCGGGGGCGGCTCCGCCATCAAGCAGCTCGCCTGGGCGGCCGAAGCCCTCCAGGGCGGACGCGCGACCGACCACCCCGAACTCATGGCCTTCGTGTCCTGGGACGACGTCCGGCAGTACGCGGCCGAGGAGGACGGCTCGCTGGAGGTCCTGGTGAAGCTCATCGATGAGCACGGGCCCGAGCGGATCGTTTCGGCGGCCGACGGCCTGGTCTCCGAGCAGCAGGCCGAACTGGTCGTGTCGACCGCGCACAAGTCCAAGGGCCGCGAGTGGCCGGCAGTCCGCATCCACGCGGACTTCCGGGCGCCGAAGCCCGACCAGGGAACCGGCCTGGTCATCCTGCCGCGCGAGGAGGCCCGGCTCGCCTACGTGGCGGTGACCCGGGCCCGCGAGCAGCTCGACGACGCTGCCCTCGCCTGGGTGTCCACCGTGACGGCGGTGAGCGAATGAGCGTGGTGGAGTGGACCGGGCGAGCGCGGGCAAAGACCTTGCGCTGCTTGCGCTGTGGGCGGCGTGCTGAACACGTCCTCTACGAGATCCGCGACATGCAGGCCAACGTCAGCGGCACCGAGCGGATGTGCTGCAACTGCGGTAAGAGCACCCACGGTTGGGGCTGTGAGCACAGGTTCTGGCTGGGCGAGAAGCAGAAGGAGCTGGTCTGCGCCCTCCTGGTAACCCTCTGGCTGGCGGGTCAGATCGTACGGGCCGCCGGACGTTCCGTCGATGAGCAGCTGAGCCTGTTCGAGGCGGTGAGCGCATGAGCCGCACCGACGGGAACCTCACCACCTACCCTGCGGCGTTCCCTGGCCGCCGCCGCGACTGGATCCGGGTCACGACGCTCGCCGTCCCCACGGTGTGGCTGGCCTCGGCCGAGGGACTGGTGTGCCTCGACCTGGTGGCCGTCGAGCTCGCGGTCAACGGTCTCCGCGCGGAGAGCTGGAAGCTCACGGGTCCCGAGATCGCCTTCGCGGCGGACGTGCTGCTCCAGCGCGGCACAGATCGCTCCGTGATCTCGCGACACCTCGGGATCGACCGCCGGACCCTCCGCACCTGGTTCCCGGCCGACACCACGGCCCTGTGCGAGGCGCTCACCCGAGTTCGCACCAAGGCCGAGTGGAACCAGAAGATGGCCCGGCGCTCCGGCAAAGCCCCTGCTGAATGCGGCACGTACTACGGCGCTCAGCGGCACAAGAGGCGGAAGGAGCCTTTGTGCCCGCCATGCCAGGAGGCGAAGAACGCCGGCGACCGCCACTACCGAAAGCACGGCACGTACAAGGGCGCCCCCAGCGTCCCGGCGGTGGCGTCATGACGGCCGTCACCGCACCCCGTCACGTACCCGCTGCCAGCACATCTTCGTTTGATCTTGACCGACCGTACGGAGGACCCGTCATGGATCGAGAGTGGGAGCTGCAAGCCGCCTGCCGAAGCATGGACCCGGACGTCTTCTTCTCGCAGAAGACGATCGGCCTGGCGAAGCAGACCTGCAAGGGATGCCCCGTGCAGATGGAGTGCCTGGAGGCCGCCCTCGTCCGTGAGGACGGCGTGCCGAAGGCCTTCCGGATCGGCCTCGTCGCCAACACCACGGGCGCACAGCGGTGGTCGATCGAGCAGCAGCGGAAGGCGGCCGCTGCCGCCCCGCAGCCCCCGAAGAAGAAGCCGGCCGGACGGCCCCGCAGCAAGTCGGGCCCGGAGTGCGGGACGCCTGCCGCGTATCAGCGGCACCTGCGCTACGGGGAGCCGGTCGACCAGGCGTGCAAGGACGCGAACGCGGCGAGCAGGCGCCAGTACCGGCGTACGGGCTCCACGAAGGTCTCTGCGTCCTGCTGAGCCCCGGTGGCCCGGCGGATGAGACCTGC
>NZ_JBHUXV010000282.1:0-1427 GCF_042669125.1 Streptomyces sp. NPDC057253
CTCAGAACTAACACAGTGGACGCGAGCAAATATGGACAAGCCCTCGGCCTATTAGTACCGGTCACCTCCAGCGGTTACCCGCCTTCCAGATCCGGCCTATCAACCCAGTCGTCTACTGGGAGCCTTAACCCCTCAAAGGGGGTGGGAGTCCTCATCTCGAAGCAGGCTTCCCGCTTAGATGCTTTCAGCGGTTATCCCTCCCGAACGTAGCCAACCAGCCATGCCCTTGGCAGAACAACTGGCACACCAGAGGTTCGTCCGTCCCGGTCCTCTCGTACTAGGGACAGCCCTTCTCAAGACTCCTACGCGCACAGCGGATAGGGACCGAACTGTCTCACGACGTTCTAAACCCAGCTCGCGTACCGCTTTAATGGGCGAACAGCCCAACCCTTGGGACCGACTCCAGCCCCAGGATGCGACGAGCCGACATCGAGGTGCCAAACCATCCCGTCGATATGGACTCTTGGGGAAGATCAGCCTGTTATCCCCGGGGTACCTTTTATCCGTTGAGCGACGGCGCTTCCACAAGCCACCGCCGGATCACTAGTCCCGACTTTCGTCCCTGCTCGACCCGTCGGTCTCACAGTCAAGCTCCCTTGTGCACTTACACTCAACACCTGATTACCAACCAGGCTGAGGGAACCTTTGGGCGCCTCCGTTACCCTTTAGGAGGCAACCGCCCCAGTTAAACTACCCATCAGACACTGTCCCTGATCCGGATCACGGACCCAGGTTAGACATCCAGCACGACCAGACTGGTATTTCAACGACGACTCCACCCGAACTGGCGTCCGAGCTTCACAGTCTCCCAGCTATCCTACACAAGCCGAACCGAACACCAATATCAAACTGTAGTAAAGGTCCCGGGGTCTTTCCGTCCTGCTGCGCGAAACGAGCATCTTTACTCGTAGTGCAATTTCACCGGGCCTATGGTTGAGACAGTCGAGAAGTCGTTACGCCATTCGTGCAGGTCGGAACTTACCCGACAAGGAATTTCGCTACCTTAGGATGGTTATAGTTACCACCGCCGTTTACTGGCGCTTAAGTTCTCAGCTTCGCCACACCGAAATGTGACTAACCGGTCCCCTTAACGTTCCAGCACCGGGCAGGCGTCAGTCCGTATACATCGCCTTACGGCTTCGCACGGACCTGTGTTTTTAGTAAACAGTCGCTTCTCGCTGGTCTCTGCGGCCACCCCCAGCTCAAGGAGCAAGTCCTCTCACCAGGTGTGGCCCCCCTTCTCCCGAAGTTACGGGGGCATTTTGCCGAGTTCCTTAACCATAGTTCACCCGAACGCCTCGGTATTCTCTACCTGACCACCTGAGTCGGTTTAGGGTACGGGCCGCCATGAAACTCGCTAGAGGCTTTTCTCGACAGCATAGGATCATCCACTTCACCACAATCGGCTCGGCATCAGGTCTCAGACT
>NZ_JBHUXV010000282.1:1523-2860 GCF_042669125.1 Streptomyces sp. NPDC057253
TTGCTGCAATGACACGACTTCGGCGGTACGCTTGAGCCCCGCTACATTGTCGGCGCGGAATCACTAGACCAGTGAGCTATTACGCACTCTTTCAAGGGTGGCTGCTTCTAAGCCAACCTCCTGGTTGTCTCTGCGACTCCACATCCTTTCCCACTTAGCGTACGCTTAGGGGCCTTAGTCGATGCTCTGGGCTGTTTCCCTCTCGACCATGGAGCTTATCCCCCACAGTCTCACTGCCGCGCTCTCACTTACCGGCATTCGGAGTTTGGCTAAGGTCAGTAACCCGGTAGGGCCCATCGCCTATCCAGTGCTCTACCTCCGGCAAGAAACACACGACGCTGCACCTAAATGCATTTCGGGGAGAACCAGCTATCACGGAGTTTGATTGGCCTTTCACCCCTAACCACAGGTCATCCCCCAGGTTTTCAACCCTGGTGGGTTCGGTCCTCCACGAAGTCTTACCTCCGCTTCAACCTGCCCATGGCTAGATCACTCCGCTTCGGGTCTTGAGCGTGCTACTAAAACGCCCTATTCGGACTCGCTTTCGCTACGGCTACCCCACCCGGGTTAACCTCGCAACACACCGCAAACTCGCAGGCTCATTCTTCAAAAGGCACGCAGTCACGACGCATTGAGTAAACTCAATGCGCGACGCTCCCACGGCTTGTAGGCACACGGTTTCAGGTACTATTTCACTCCGCTCCCGCGGTACTTTTCACCATTCCCTCACGGTACTATCCGCTATCGGTCACCAGGGAATATTTAGGCTTAGCGGGTGGTCCCGCCAGATTCACACGGGATTTCTCGGGCCCCGTGCTACTTGGGTGTCTCTCAAACGAGCCGCTGACGTTTCGACTACGGGGGTCTTACCCTCTACGCCGGACCTTTCGCATGTCCTTCGCCTACATCAACGGTTTCTGACTCGTCCTGTCGCCGGCAGACGACAGAAGAGAGATCCCACAACCCCGCATGCGCAACCCCTGCCGGGTCTCACACGCATACGGTTTGGCCTCATCCGGTTTCGCTCGCCACTACTCCCGGAATCACGGTTGTTTTCTCTTCCTGCGGGTACTGAGATGTTTCACTTCCCCGCGTTCCCTCCACACTGCCTATGTGTTCAGCAGCGGGTGACAGCCCATGACGACTGCCGGGTTTCCCCATTCGGAAACCCCCGGATCAAAGCCTGGTTGACGACTCCCCGGGGACTATCGTGGCCTCCCACGTCCTTCATCGGTTCCTGGTGCCAAGGCATCCACCGTGCGCCCTTAAAAACTTGGCCACAGATGCTCGCGTCCACTGTGCAGTTCTCAAACAACGACCAGCCACCCATCACCCCG
>NZ_JBHUXV010000283.1:0-2832 GCF_042669125.1 Streptomyces sp. NPDC057253
CCCGTGCACCGCGAGGTGCACGGGCCGTCGCGCGGGCGGTGACGGGTCAGCGCCACTCGGCAGGAATGTTCTTGACCTGCTCCAGGATGTCCCAGTCCTTGGGACGTGAGCCGGGCGAACTCCAGGGGGCGCCCTGGCCGAGCCAGTAGCCGCGGTAGTTGCGCAGGCCCATTACGCTGACATCGCTCATGCTGGGCTCGTTGCCGCAGCACGGGCAGATGGCACCCTCGTTGGGCCAGCCCCCCTCCCAGAAGGGCTCCACCCCGTCGTCGTATCCGCAGACACGGCAGACGGTCTCCCACTCGGGGCCCGGCGGGCTTCCCGGTTCGGACGACATTTCCGTACGGCTCCTCTCGGTCGGGGCGGGATCAGCGTTCCGTGCCGTTGGCCCGGAGGTAGTCCTCCAGGGTGGGCCAGCGACTGGTGTCGAACCCGTTCGGGTTGCTCGCGCTCCTGGGCGCCGGGCGGTTCATCGACATGGGAAGACCGTCCGGGTTGTACACCGCGAGTGTGTTGCTGTTCTTCTCGTAGATGACGTAGCCGCCGTTGCCCCGGTCGAAGATGCGGTAACCGGGAGGAGGCGGCGTCTTGTTCATCGACCGCATCCCGTGGGCCATCTCCACGTACTCCCTGGCCGAACCCAGCTCGGGGAACTCGCCCTTGTGCTTCTGCCAGTGCTTCGCGGCGTTCTGCGCGGCCGTCTTCACGTGGGGAGCGTTCGCGGCACCGCGCGGGATCGCCCAGATGTGCGGCACCTGCCCGTTCGCCCGCATCGACTTCGCGAACGCCTCCACCGCCGAGTACCCGGCCTTGCCCCACTTCGTGCCGGTCGCGCCCCAGCCGACGATCGGGATCGCGGCCGCGCAGGACAGGCCGGAGTTCCAGGCGTCGCCCTCGGCGCCGTACCAGCCGCAGTTGATCAGGTCGAAGGCCTCGCCGAAGCCCGGGACCACGCCCGCCGCGTCCAGGACCAGGTGGCCGGCGCCCGAGAGGTAGTCCCACCAGTCGCTGTCCTCCTCGGCCGCCATGTCCGCGAAGGCGTCCTCCAGCTCCTGGAGTTCGGCCGTGTCCTTGCGGTACTCGGCGTCCTTGCGGTTGGCCTCGGCCTCCTGCCAGATCTTGATCGCGGTGATGACGATCGCCTCGTCGGAGGCCTTCTGCGCCTCCTCGGCGGACTTCCCGGCCGCGTTCGCCGAGGCCCGGGCCTCGTTCGCCGCCTGCCACGCCGCTCCGGCCGAGCCCTGCGCCGCCGCGGCCGAAGCCGTCGCCCGGGCCGCGGAGTTGGAGGCGCGGCGGGCCGCCGCGTGGGCGTCCGCCTCGGCCGCGCGGGCCGTGCGGGCCGAGGCCGCCGCGTCCGCCGCCGACTTCTCGGCCGCCGTGGCCGAGGCGCGCGCCTGGTTCGCGTAGACGTCGGCCTGTTCCTTCGACTCCTTCGCCTGCTGGGCGTACTCGGCGGCCTTCTCGGCGGCCTTGCGGGCCTCGGCGGCGACCTTCTGGGCGAGTGCCGCGTTCTCCTGGGCGGTCCACGCCACCCGGGCGGCGCCCGCGATCAGGCCCTGCACCCGGGCCACATGGGTGGCCGTCAGCCGGTCGGCGCGCAGTGCGGAGTACTGCCCGACCTCGATGAACGCGTGCAGCACCTCCGGCGGTCCGGCCAGCGCGACCTGGGCGGCCGCGGACAGCTCGGGCCCGCCGCTCTCCTTCAGCTGCACGGCCCGTACGCGCTCGTCGGTGGTCCGGGCGGTGACGTACCCGGTGGTCAGGAACTCCCGCATGCGGTCGGTGGAGTTGGAGTCCAGCGCGGCCTGCCCGGCCTCCTTGACACCGGGACCGGCCCCGTCGAGGAGCTTGGTGATCTCGACGCGGTAGTCGTTCGCCGCGGCCTTGTGCTGGCCGGTGGTCAGGAACGCGCGGATCGCGGCGGTGTCCCCGTCCAGTGCCGTCTCCGCGGCGGTGCGCACGGCCGTGGAGCCCGCGTCGGTGGCCAGCTGGTCGACGCGGCCCCGCTCGTCCTGCTCCTGCGCCTGCTTCAGGCCGGTCCGCAGGTACGCCACGACCTCCGTGTCCGAGGAGGACAGGGCGACCTCGGCGGCCGACACGCTCCACGGACCGCGGGTGTCCGCGATGTGCAGGGCCACCTTGCGGCCCTTGGCGGCGGCCTCGGCCACGTCCACGCCCGGGGTGGCGGCCTCCTGGGCGAGAGCGGCGGCCTCGGCGTCCTTGGCCCTGGCCTCCTCGGCCTTGGCCCGCTCGCGCGCCGCGCGCTCCTCGGTCAGCCGCTTCAGGTACTCGGCGCGGGCCGTCGACTGCGCGCTGCGGGCGGCGAGTTCGGCCGCCTCCACCTCGCGGGCCAGGTCGAACGTCGTACGCGCCTTGGCCACGGCCGCGGTCGCCGCGTTGGCGGCCTCGGTGGCGGCGTTGGCGTGCTTGGTGGACTCCTCGGCGGCCTTGGCGGCCTCGCCCGCGTGCTTGGCCGCCTCCTCGGCGGCGGTCGCCGCGTTCTCGGCGTGCGCGGCGGCCGAGTTGGCCGCGTCGCGTGCCTCGTAGGCGGCCTGCGCGGAGCGGGTGGCGAGTGCCTCGGCCCGGCGGGCGGCGGCGGTCGCGTCCGCCGCGTGCCGACGGGCGTCGTCGGCGGCGTCCCGGGCCCGCTGGGCCTGGGCGTCCGACACGCCCGCGTATCCGCTCGCGGCCGTCGCCGCCGCGGCCGCCGCGTCCGCGTTGGCCCCGGCGCTGAGGGCTGCCTTGGCCGCCTTGCCGGCCTCGGTGGCGGCCACGCCCGCGTGGTTCGCGGCCTCGGCGGCCTTCTTCGCGCCCGTGGCCGCGTCCCGGGCC
>NZ_JBHUXV010000284.1:0-2823 GCF_042669125.1 Streptomyces sp. NPDC057253
ACCGTCCCCATCGGTACCCGGACCCTCTTGCGCACCTCAGTCCCGCACTCCAAGAATCGCCACATAAATCAACGAAATAGGTTAAAACGACCTCTTAGAGGGAGTTGCAGTACATGTCCGGCAAGACCTCTGAGGTCGAGCTCGTCATCGGTGGGATGACCTGTGCCTCCTGTGCCGCCCGGGTCGAGAAGAAGCTCAATCGGATGGACGGGGTCAGCGCGAGCGTCAACTACGCGACCGAGAAGGCGCGGGTCAGTTACCCCGCCGGGGTCGACGTCGCCGATCTCATCGCGACCGTCGTGAAGACGGGCTATACGGCGGAGGAGCCGGCCGCCCCCGCGCCGCAGGAGGCCGAGCGGACGGACCCCGAGCTCGACGGGCTCCGGCAGCGGCTGTTCGTCTCCCTCGCGCTCGCCGTCCCCGTCGTCGTGCTCTCCATGGTCCCCGCGCTCCAGTTCGACAACTGGCAGTGGCTCGCGCTCACGCTCGCCTCGCCCGTCGTCGTCTGGGGCGGGTGGCCCTTCCACAGGGCCGCCTGGACGAACCTGCGCCATGCCGCGGCCACCATGGACACCCTCGTCTCGGTCGGCACGCTCGCGGCCTTCGGCTGGTCGCTGTGGGCGCTCTTCCTCGGGGACGCCGGGATGCCGGGCATGCGGGAGCGGTTCGCGTTCACCGTCGGCGGCATGGACGGCGCCTCGACGATCTATCTCGAGGTGGCCTCCGGGGTCACCGCGTTCATCCTGCTCGGCCGGTATCTGGAGGCCCGCGCCAAGCGTCGTGCGGGGGCCGCGCTCAGGGCGCTCATGGAACTGGGCGCCAAGGACGTCTCCGTGCTGCGGGACGGCCGTGAGGTGCGGATTCCCGCGGAGCGGCTGGTCGTCGGGGACCGGTTCGTCGTACGGCCCGGGGAGAAGATCGCGACCGACGGCACCGTCGTCGAAGGCACCTCGGCGGTGGACGCCTCGATGCTGACTGGCGAGTCGGTGCCGGTCGACGTGGGCGTCGGGGACGCGGTCACCGGTGCGACCGTCAACGCCGGCGGGCGGATCGTCGTAGCGGCGACGCGGGTCGGGGACGAGACGCGGCTCGCGCGGATGGCGCGGCTGGTGGAGGACGCGCAGAACGGCAAGGCACAGGTGCAGCGGCTGGCCGACCGGGTGGCCGCGGTCTTCGTGCCGGTCGTCATGCTCATCGCGGTGGGCACGTTCGGCGGCCGGCTCGGCGCCACCGGGGACACCACCGCCGCCTTCACCGCGGCCGTCGCCGTGCTGATCATCGCGTGCCCGTGCGCGCTGGGCCTCGCCACCCCGACCGCGCTCATGGTCGGCACCGGGCGCGGCGCCCAGCTCGGCATCCTCATCAAGGGGCCCGAGGTCCTGGAGTCCACGCGGCGCGTCGACACCATCGTCCTGGACAAGACCGGCACGGTCACCACCGGCCGGATGACCCTCCAGGAGGTCCACGCCGTCGAGGGCACCGACGAGAAGCAGCTGCTGCGGCTCGCGGGCCCCCTGGAGCACGCCTCCGAGCATCCCGTCGCGCGTGCCGTGGCCCAGGGTGCCGAGGAGCAGGCCGGACCGCTGCCCGTGGCCGAGACCTTCGAGAACGTCCCCGG
The DNA here is from genome assembly GCF_042669125.1 of Streptomyces sp. NPDC057253. Classification (NCBI taxonomy): domain Bacteria; kingdom Bacillati; phylum Actinomycetota; class Actinomycetes; order Kitasatosporales; family Streptomycetaceae; genus Streptomyces; species Streptomyces sp. NPDC057253. The sequence continues at coordinate 1,619 of NZ_JBHUXV010000284.1, forward strand.
CAAGGGCGTACGCGGGCGCGTGGAGGGCCATGAGGTGGCCGTGGGGCGGCTGTTCGACGTGCTGCCCGCGGAGCTGAGCCGGACGAAGGAGGAGGCCGAGCGGGGCGGTCGTACGGCTGTCGTCGTCGGGTGGGACGGCGTGGCGCGCGGTGTCCTGGCCGTCGCGGACGCCGTCAAGGAGACCAGCCCGGAGGCGGTGCGGTCGCTGCGGGCGCTGGGGCTCACGCCGGTGCTGCTGACCGGGGACAACCGGGCGGTGGCCGAGGCGGTGGCGCGGGTCGTCGGGATCGACGAGGTCATCGCCGAGGTGCTGCCCGAGGACAAGGTCGATGCCGTACGACGGCTCCAGCGCGAGGGCCGGGTCGTCGCGATGGTCGGCGACGGCGTCAACGACGCGGCCGCGCTCGCCGCCGCCGACCTGGGCCTGGCGATGGGCACCGGGACCGACGCGGCGATCGAGGCGGGCGATCTGACGCTGGTGCGCGGTGACCTGCGGGTGGCCGCGGACGCGATCCGGCTCTCCCGGCGCACCCTGTCCACGATCAAGGGCAATCTCGTGTGGGCCTTCGGCTACAACGTGGCCGCGCTGCCGCTGGCCGCGGCGGGCCTGCTGAACGCGATGATCGCGGGGGCGGCGATGGCGTTCTCCTCGGTGTTCGTGGTGACCAACAGCCTGCGGCTGCGGGTGTTCCGTTGAGGATTCCTTTGTCGGACCCCTCTGGAGTCCGGGGCCACGCTCACATAAGCTCTTCACAAGACTCGCGCAACGTCCTTACGCTGGGTCCCGTTCGCTGTATCCGGGCTCTTGCGTATCTAACGGACATTTGCAAGAGACGCAGATCACAGTGATGCGAACGTAACCATCGAAGGGGTTCGAAGGTCTAAGTTGGCGATGTCAGGCAGCGTCTTGGGGGGCGCTGACTGGCAGCTGAGGATGTCTTGGGGGACTTCCTCGGAGCTGCGTTGCCGGGGCACGCGCATAGGGAAGCTTTGAGCGGCCCTCCCGACCGTGCGTTGTCCCGGCAGATCGCACACTGGAGTAGTACGAGGAGTTCTGCTCGTTCTGCTCAATCGCACCACCAGCAGTATCTGCAGTACCGGAAAGACAGCGATTCAGGCGCTGGTCTCTCAGGCGCCCGGCCGGATCCCGTGGGGGGAATCCGCACCGGGACATGGGAAGGCGCCCTGGACGCCGGCCCGTGGGG
>NZ_JBHUXV010000285.1:0-2684 GCF_042669125.1 Streptomyces sp. NPDC057253
GCGCATGAACACGCGCCGCCCGCCCGCCCCTTGAGCTGGGACTCGTCGAAGGACCTACGAAACCACCGCGGGATCCACCGACTTGCTCGCCTTCTTCTCGTTGTCTTCGTCACCTACGGCGATTCCGCGCCGCTTGGAGACGTAGACCGCGCCGGCGATGACGAGGAACGCGAGCACGGCGATGAAGATCCGTACGCCGATGCTCTTGTCGTCGCCGTAACTGAACTTGATCACCGCAGGGGCGATCAGCAGCGCCACCAGGTTCATCACCTTCAGCAGCGGGTTGATCGCGGGTCCCGCGGTGTCCTTGAAGGGGTCGCCGACGGTGTCGCCGATCACGGTCGCGGCATGGGCCTCACTGCCCTTGCCGCCGTGGTGGCCGTCCTCGACGAGCTTCTTGGCGTTGTCCCAGGCACCGCCCGAGTTCGCCAGGAAGACCGCCATGAGCGTGCCCGCCCCGATCGCGCCCGCGAGGAACGCGCCGAGGGCGCCGACCCCGAGGGTGAACCCGATGAAGATCGGCGCGGTCACGGCGAGCAGGCCGGGCGTGGCGAGCTCGCGCAGGGCGTCCCTGGTGCAGATGTCGACGACCTTGCCGTACTCGGGCTCCTCGCTGTAGTCCATGATCCCGGGGTGCTCGCGGAACTGCCGCCGCACCTCGTAGACCACCGAGCCCGCCGACCGCGACACCGCGTTGATCGCCAGCCCCGAGAAGAGGAAGACGACCGCCGCGCCCGCGATGAGACCGACGAGGTTGTTGGGCTGCGAGATGTCCATCATCAGGCTCATCGGCGCACCGGCCCCGCTGAGCTTCTCGCCGACGTCCTGCGCGCCGGTCGTGATCGCGTCACGGTACGACCCGAAGAGCGCCGACGCCGCGAGGACCGCGGTCGCGATGGCGATGCCCTTGGTGATGGCCTTGGTGGTGTTGCCGACGGCGTCCAGGTTGGTGAGCACCTGCGCGCCCGCGCCCTCGACGTCCCCGGACATCTCGGCGATGCCCTGGGCGTTGTCGGAGACCGGCCCGAAGGTGTCCATGGCGACGATCACACCGACCGTGGTGAGCAGACCGGTGCCGGCCAGCGCCACCGCGAACAGCGCCAGCATGATCGACGTACCGCCGAGCAGGAAGGCGCCGTAGACGCCGAGGCCGATCAGCAGGGCGGTGTAGACGGCCGACTCGAGACCGATCGAGATACCGGCGAGGACGACGGTGGCGGGCCCCGTGAGCGAGGTCTTGCCGATGTCCTGGACCGGGCGGCGGTTGGTCTCGGTGAAGTAGCCGGTCAGCTGCTGGATGACGGCGGCGAGCAGGATGCCGATCGCCACCGCGACGAGGGCGAGGATCCTCGGATCGCCGTCCTTGCCGCTGATCGCCGTGTCGGTGACCCCGTCGAGGTCGGCGTACTTGCCGGGGAGGTAGACGAAGACGGCGATCGCCACCAGCACGAGCGAGATCACCGCGGAGATGAAGAACCCGCGGTTGATCGCGGACATGCCGCTGCGGTCGGACCTGCGCGGGGCGACCGCGAAGATGCCGATCATCGCGGTGATCACGCCGATCGCCGGGACGAGCAGCGGGAAGGCGAGTCCGGAGTCGCCGAAGGCCGCCTTGCCGAGGATCAGCGCGGCGACCAGGGTCACGGCGTACGACTCGAAGAGGTCGGCCGCCATGCCCGCGCAGTCGCCGACGTTGTCGCCCACGTTGTCGGCGATGGTCGCGGCGTTGCGCGGGTCGTCCTCCGGGATGCCCTGCTCGACCTTGCCGACCAGGTCGGCGCCGACGTCGGCGGCCTTGGTGAAGATGCCGCCGCCGACCCGCATGAACATCGCGATGAGCGCCGCGCCGAGACCGAAGCCCTCGAGGACCTTCGGCGCGTCGGCCGCGTACACCAGCACCACACAGGAGGCGCCCAGCAGACCGAGCCCCACCGTGAACATGCCGACGACGCCGCCCGTTCGGAATGCGATCTTCATGGCTTTGTGCGAGACGGCCGTGAGATCTTTTTCCGGCTCGCCTTCCGCCGGAGTGGCTTCTCGGGCCGCCGCGGCCACCCGCACATTGCTGCGCACGGCGAGCCACATGCCGATATAGCCGGTGGCCGCCGAGAACGCCGCGCCGATCAAGAAGAACACGGATCGGCCTGCGCGCTGATTCCAGTCGTCCGCGGGCAGCAGCATGAGCAGGAAGAACACGACGACGGCGAATACGCCGAGCGTGCGCAGCTGGCGTGCCAGATAGGCGTTCGCGCCTTCCTGGACCGCCGCCGCGATCTTTTTCATGCTGTCGGTGCCCTCGCCGGCCGCGAGCACCTGGCGCACCAGGACACCCGCCACCACGAGCGCCGCCAGGGCGACGACCGCGATGATCGCGATCAGTACCCGGTTGTCGTCGGTGAGCACGGCGGCCGCGAGGGTTGTTGTGGGCTGGTCCAACTGATCAGGGGTAGAAAGCCCCGCCATTCGTCCTCCTTGACGCTTGGGCTGAGCTCAAGATGTGGACGGATTGTAGGTACCCCGCTCTGATCAAAACAGGGCACGGTAAACGGAATTCGCCTTTACGGAACCTGAAAGCAGTAATGCCCCGGGGGCATTCATGGCGGATATCTAGATCGTGAAGCAATTCACGAAATGCATCGCACCAGACCACTGTAGGCACACAAAGCCCACGCCGACATGCGGAG
>NZ_JBHUXV010000286.1:0-2658 GCF_042669125.1 Streptomyces sp. NPDC057253
GGGTGCGAGCGGCCCTTCGACGTGCGTGGCCCAGAGCTCACGAAGTCTCAGGGCTGCTGGACCGGCCTGCCGTCATGCAGCGCTATCGCGCGCTGCATCGCCTTGCGGGCGCGTGGGGTGTCGCGGGCGTCGTGGTAGGCGACGGCGAGGCGGAACCAGCTGCGCCAGTCGTCGGGGGCCGACTCCGTCTCCGCCTTGCGCTTGGCGAAGACCTCGTCGGCCGAGTCGCGGTCGATGCGGCCGGCGGGCGTGCGCTTCAGCTCGTCGACAGGCAGGCCGCCCTCGGCGTCGAGTTCGGCGGCGAGGGCGTTGGCCCTGCGGACGAACTGGGTGTTCTTCCACAGGAACCACAGACCGATCACCGGCAGGATCAGCACCGCCACGCCGAAGGTGACGGTGACGACGGTGCCGGTCTCGATCAGCATGACGCCGCGGCTGCCGACCAGGACGAAGTAGAAGACCAGGACGGCGGCCGTGACGGCGTAGGACAGCTTGGCGCGCATGACGGTCAGCCCAGGTCCAGGAAGTGTTCCAGGCCGAAGGTCAGGCCCGGGGTGGTGACCACGCGGCGGGCGCCGAGCAGGATGCCCGGCATGAAGCTGCTGTGGTGGAGGGAGTCGTGGCGGATCGTCAGGGTCTCGCCCTCGCCGCCGAGCAGGACCTCCTGGTGGGCCAGCAGACCGCGCAGGCGGACGGAGTGGACGGGGATCCCGTCGACGTCCGCGCCGCGCGCTCCGTCCAGGGACGTCTCCGTGGCGTCCGGCGCCGCGGCCGTGCCCGCCTCGGCGCGGGCCGAGGCGATCAGCTGGGCCGTGCGCGTGGCGGTGCCCGACGGGGCGTCGACCTTCTTCGGGTGGTGCAGTTCGATGACCTCGACCGACTCGAAGTACGGCGCGGCGATCTGCGCGAACTTCATGTTCAGTACGGCCCCGATGGAGAAGTTGGGCGCGATGAGGACGCCGGTCTCCGGGGACGAGGACAGCCAGCCCCTCAGCTGCGCGAGGCGCTCGTCGGTCCAGCCGGTGGTGCCGACGACCGCGTGGATGCCGTGGCTCAGGCAGTACTCCAGGTTCTCCATCACCGAGGCGGGCGTGGTCAGTTCGACCGCGACCTGGGCGCCCGTCTCGGCGAGGGTCTCCAGCTTGTCGCCCCGGCCCAGGGCGGCGACCAGTTCCATGTCCTCGGCGGCCTCGACGGCCTTGACCGCCTCGGAGCCGATCCGGCCCCTGGCACCGAGGACCGCCACGCGCAGCTTGCTCATCTTCTTGCTTCCTTAAGGGGAGGGCTTACGCGACCGCTTCGTGCAGTCGGGCCGCCTGCTTGTCCTTCAGCGGGCCGATGACCGACAACGACGGGCGCCGTCCCAGGATCTCGCGGGCGACCGCGCGGACGTCGTCCGGGGTGACCGCCGCTATCCGGCCCAGCATGTCGTCGACGGACATCTGCTCGCCCCAGCACAGCTCGCTCTTGCCGATGCGGTTCATCAGCGCGCCGGTGTCCTCCAGGCCGAGGACCGTGGAGCCCCGCAGCTGGCCGATGGCGCGGGCGATCTCGTCGTCCGTGAGTCCCTGCTGGGCGACCTGGTCGAGTTCGTCGCGGCAGATCTTCAGCACGTCGTGGACCTGCGAGGGCCGGCAGCCGGCGTACACGCCGAACAGGCCGCAGTCGGCGAAGCCGGAGGTGTACGAGTACACGCTGTAGGCCAGGCCGCGCTTCTCGCGGACCTCCTGGAAGAGCCGGGAGGACATGCCGCCGCCGAGCGCGGTGTTGAGCACGCCGAGGGCCCAGCGGCGGTCGTCGGTGCGGGCCAGGCCCGGCATGCCGAGGACGACGTGGGCCTGTTCGGTCCTGCGGCCGAGCAGTTCGACTCGGCCCGCGGTGCGCAGGGCGCGCCTGCCGTCGCGCGGGGCGATGGGAACGGCGTCGGCGTTCTTGAGGGCGCCGGCCTTCTCGAAGGCGGCCCGGACCTGTCGTACGACCTTGGTGTGGTCGACGTTGCCCGCGGCCGCGACCACCAGGTGGGTGGGGTCGTAGTGCTTCTTGTAGAAGCGGCGGATGCGGTCGGCGGTCAGGGCGTTGACGGTGTCGACGGTGCCGAGGACCGGGCGGCCGAGGGGGTTGTCGCCGAACATGGTGGACGCGAACAGGTCGTGCACGCAGTCGCCCGGGTCGTCCTCGGTCATGGCGATCTCTTCGAGGATGGCGCCGCGCTCGACGTTGACGTCCTCTTCGAGGATCAGTGAGCCGGTCAGCATGTCGCAGACGACGTCTATGGCGAGCGGCAGGTCGGAGTCGAGCACGCGCGCGTAGTAGCACGTGTACTCCTTCGCCGTGAACGCGTTCATCTCGCCGCCGACCGCGTCGAGGGCGGAGGAGATGTCCAGGGCGCTGCGCTGGGAGGTGCCCTTGAAGAGGAGGTGCTCCAGGTAGTGGGTGGCGCCGTTCAGGGACGGGGTCTCGTCGCGGGAGCCGACGTGGGCCCAGATGCCGAAGGTCGCGGAGCGGACCGAGGGGAGGGTCTCGGTGACGATCCGCAGGCCGCCCGGGAGGGTGGTCTTGCGGACGGTGCCGATGCCGTTCTGGCCCTTGATCAGGGTTTGGGTACGGGCGACGGCCCGCGCCTCCGAGGAGGCTGTCTCTTATAGACATCACCGAGCC
>NZ_JBHUXV010000287.1:0-2616 GCF_042669125.1 Streptomyces sp. NPDC057253
ACTACTCGCCGGACAGCACCGCCTGAGCGGCCGCGCGCGCCTCCTCGGCGCTGTCCGCAGCCCGCGCGGCCGCCGCCGCCCGCTCGCACTGGGCCAGCGTGTACTTCGCAAGCGTCGAGCGCACGTAAGGGAGGGAAGCGGCACCCATGGAAAGAGAGGTGACCCCGAGACCGGTCAGCACACATGCGAGCAGCGGGTCGGACGCGGCCTCGCCGCAGACGCCACAGCTCTTGCCCTCGGCCTTGGCCGCCTCCGCGGACAGGGCGACCAGGTCGAGCAGCGCGGGCTGCCACGGGTCCTGGAGCCGGGACACCGCACCCACCTGACGGTCGGCAGCGAACGTGTACTGCGCGAGGTCATTGGTCCCCAGCGACAGGAACTCGACCTCCTGGAGGATCGACCGCGCCCGCAGCGCCGCCGAGGGGATCTCCACCATCGCGCCGAACTTCGCCCGCAGCCCCGCCTCCCGGCAGGCATCGGCGAACGCCTTGGCGTCGGCGCGGTCAGCCACCATCGGGGCCATGACCTCGAGGTACACCGGCAGCCCTTCGGCAGCCTTCGCCAGCGCCGTCAGCTGGGTGCGCAACACGTCGGGGTGGTCGAGCAGCGTCCGCAGCCCCCGCACGCCCAACGCCGGGTTCGGCTCGTCGGACGGCGTCAGGAAGTCCAGCGGCTTGTCCGCGCCCGCGTCCAGCACACGAACGACGACCCGCCCCTCAGGGAATGCCTCCAGCACCTGCCGGTACGCCTCGACCTGCTTCTCCTCGGTCGGCGCGTTCTTGCTGTCGTCGAGGAAGAGGAACTCGGTACGGAACAGACCCACACCCTCGGCCCCCGCCTCGACCGCGGCGGGCACGTCCGCCGGGCCGCCCACGTTGGCGAGCAGCGGCACCTTGTGACCGTCGGCGGTCGCACCGGGACCGGTGGACGCGGCGAGCGCGGCCTTCCGCTCGGCGGCAGCGGCCTCCAACTCGGCCTTCTTCTCGTCGCTCGGGTTCACGAAGATGTCGCCGGTACTGCCGTCGACGGCGATGACCGTGCCCTCCGCGAGCTCACCGGCACCCGGCAGCGCCACGACGGCCGGCACCCCGAGCGCCCGCGCCAGAATCGCACTGTGACTGGTCGGCCCGCCCTCCTCGGTGACGAAGCCCAGCACGAGCGTCGGGTCCAGCAGAGCCGTGTCGGCGGGCGCCAGATCACGCGCCACCAGGACATACGGCTCATCACTGTCCGGGACACCCGGCATGGGCACCCCGAGAAGACGAGCGACGATACGATTCCGCACGTCGTCGAGGTCCGCGACCCGACCGGCGAGGTACTCACCGGCACCGGCCAGCAGCTCGCGGTACGCGGCGAACGCGTCGTACACGGCACGCTCGGCCGTGCTGCCGACCGCGATACGCCGGTCCACATCGGCCATCAGCTCAGGGTCCTGGGCCATCATGGCCTGGGCCTCGAGCACCGCCTGGGCTTCGCCTCCCGCCAGGTTGCCGCGCGCCATCAGGTCGGCCGCCACAGCCTCCACGGCCTTGCGGGCACGCCCCTGTTCGCGCTCCGCGTCCTCAGCCGGTATCTGCTTGGCAGGCGGTTCCAGCACCGCCGTTCCCATATGCCGAACCTCGCCGATCGCCACACCGTGGCTCACGCCGACGCCTCGCAGCGTTGTCTCCATCTCACCCGTCTCCGATAGTGCGGCGGGTCCCGCCGCCGCGATGGTTGTCGTGCCTACTTGCCGTCCTACGACGGCACTGACGTCACTTCCAGAGGAAGAGACTGTCGCCGGCCTTCACGTCGCCGCTGTCACGGAGCTCGGAGAGAGCCTCGGCCGTGGCCTCCAGTGCCACGACGGGGCACACAGCGGACTTGCCCGCGGCCTCGACGGCAGCCGGGTTCCACCGCACGACGGCCTGGCCGCGTGTGACGGTGTCACCCTTGTTCACCAACAGCTCGAAGCCCTCGCCGTTGAGCTGCACGGTGTCGATGCCGAGGTGCACGAGCACGCCGTGCCCCGTTTCGTCCACGACGACGAACGCGTGCGGGTGGAGGGAGACGATCACTCCGTCCACGGGCGCGACGGCCTCGGACGGTTCCCGTACGGGGTCGATCGCCGTGCCCGGGCCGACCATGGCCCCGGAGAAGACCGGATCAGGCACTGCGGCCAATCCGATGGCGCGTCCTGCAAGCGGGGACGTCACGGTGGTCATGGGAAGCCTCCCAGGGGTGGAGCTGCGTATATGGGCCGTCACTGCCTGTCTCGGACGGCTCTGTCCAGCAGCGTATGTCAGATGAAGTGAGGGTTCCGCACGGAAGATACCGGCTGGTGGTCTAGACCACCAGTCCCCTGGATTTGCACGGCCTTCGAGGCCCCGTGTACAGTCGTACTCCTGCTTGAGGCTGAGCGACGCGATCAAGTGTCCTTGCCTGGCAGCAACCAAACTTGTCAGACCCTATCTCGATCAACTTCTGCATGCCCGCAGGACGGTGGTCAGGGAGACGGAAAAACGCTGATAGAGTTTGGAACACCGAAGGGAAGCCCGGAGGAAAGCCCGAGAGGGTGAGTACAAAGGAAGCGTCCGTTCCTTGAGAACTCAACAGCGTGCCAAAAATCAACGCCAG
>NZ_JBHUXV010000288.1:0-2556 GCF_042669125.1 Streptomyces sp. NPDC057253
GGCCCCGCACCTACCGCTTCCTACAGGTCACTTCCCGTAGTACGCGTTGTAGATCGAGATCGTCGACTTGTTGCCCTTCTTGTCGGCGATCTTGGCGTGGAAGGAGATGGCCTTGTCCTTCGCCGGGTTCTTCACGGTGATCTGACCGTCCTTGACCGTGACCTTCTTCCAGGTCTGGCCGTAGTCGTAGGACACGTACACCGCGAGGGACTTCAGGTTGGAGCCCTTGGCGGCGCCCTCGACCGTCAGCGGGATCTTCACCGTCTTGCCGGCCTCGACCCGGTTGTCCAGGCCCGTCTTCGCGTTGAAGCGGACCATGGAGGCCGGGAGGGTGGCCATGGTGCCGGCGGCCGGCTTCTTCGACGTGAACTCCCAGCTCGCGTCGATGCGGGTGGAGGCCGCCGCGACCTTGACGCTGCGCTTGACCGAGGTCGTCAGCTTGTACTTCGCCTGGCCGGACGGGACCGTGAAGGCCTTGGCGCCGAACAGCGGGTCGTCGTTCGTGCCGACCTTGGTGCCGTTGCGGTACAGGCTGGTGCTGACCGCGGTGAAGTCCGAGGAACCGGCGTGGCCGGCACCGTCGGAGAACAGCGGGACGTAGCCGTAGATCGAGTTCTCGTCGCGGAAGAGACCGTAGTACTTGTTCAGGTGGGGGCCGAAGACCGCGGTGTTGAAGGTCTTCGTGTACTTCTGGCCCGCCTTGAAGGTCTGCGCGTCGCCCAGGGTGTAGTAGGCCTCCGCTATCGGGAAGCCGTCCGCGTCCTTGCCCTTGTACTGCGCGAAGTCGAAGGACCACTTGATCTTGTCGACCGTCGACAGGTACAGCGTGCGGGTGCTCGGCAGCTTCTGCTCGATCGGGGTACCGAGGGTGAAGTCGTTCGGGAAGTAGCCCGACACGGTCAGCGCCCCGGTCTTGCCGACGGCTCCGGAACCGAGGTTGTTCTTCACCGTGGCGAGCTCGCTCGCCTTGAAGTGCCGGACCTTGTCGCCCTGGAGCTTCTTGACGTCGGCGGTGGTGGCCACGTCGTACTCGGCCTGGTCACCCTTGGTCCACTGGCCGCTCCAGGTCTGGTGCAGACCGGAGACGTCGCCGCCGAGCGGCGCCACGCGTACGCCCTCGAAGGACTCCAGACCGACTCCGAAGCCGATGCCCGCCGGGTCGTACAGGTAGCTGATCACGCCGAGCTGCTGCTTGGCCTGCGCGTCCGGGACGGTGATGTCGGACGTCTTGGTCTTGCGGGCGTCGATCGTCACGGAGAGGTTCTTGGTGACGGTCAGCTTCGGCTGGACCAGCCAGTCCAGGCCGCCCTCGAAGTTCACGAGGTCCTTCGCGATCCAGGCGTCCAGCAGGTAGGTGCCCTTGGGGAGGCGCATCGTCGTCGTACCGGAGTCCGAGACGGTGACCTGGTAGCCCCGGTTCTCGGCGAGCCCGGTGTAGCCGAGCAGGATGGTGTTGTAGTCGGGGGTCGGCTGGCCGTCACGGCCGATGTGCTTGATCGTGACGTCGTACGACTCGACCTCGCGCTGTACCGCGGCCGCCGTGCGGACGGTCTGGCCGCCGCCGGTCGCGGTCACGTACGCCGAGTAGGCACCGTCGAGCGTACCGCCCAGCTTGGTGTTCACCGTCACGTCCACGGACGCCTTGCCACCCGCCGGAACGGTCACCGTGGTGGCCGCCAGCTTGAAGAAGCCCGCCGGAGCGGCCTGCCCCTTGGGGTTGGTCGCCGTCGACGCCAGCTTCAGCGTCACGTCCTTGGTGCCGAGATTGCGGTAGGTCAGCTTCTTGGTGACCGGCTTGTCATCGGTGTGAGGCCACTGCTGCGTACCGAAACTCACCGACACCGGGTCCGCGATCACGGTCTGCTTGATCGCCTTGTCCACCTGGATACGGCCCGAACCCTGCTGGAACGGCGTGTACTTACCGCCCTTCGTCGACCCGGTCAGCGCACCCTTCAGCTCGGCATAACCCCAGTCCGGGTGCTCCTGCTTCAGGATGGCCGCCGCGCCCGCCACATGCGGAGTCGCCATCGACGTACCGGAGATGGTCAGGTAGCCCGGCGGCTTCTCACCAACCTCCTGGTCGATGACGCTGCCCTTGGCCGCGGCCGCCGTGATGTCCACACCCGGCGCGGTGACGTCCGGCTTGATCGCTCCGTCGCCCGCCCGCGGGCCGGTGCTGGAGAAGTCGGCCAGCTTGTCCTTGTCGTCGACGGCGCCGACGGTGAGCGCGGCGTCCGCGCTGCCCGGCGAACCGATCGACTCCGGACCGGCGTTGCCCGCGGCGATGGCGAAGAGGATGCCCTTCTCGGCGGAGAGCTTGTTGACCTCCGCCTCCAACGGGTCGATCTCCGGGGTGTCCTGGCCGCCGAGGCTGAGGTTGACGACGTCGGCGCCCTGCTCGGCCGCCCACTCCATGCCGGCGAGGATGCCGGAGTCGTCACCGGAGCCGGTGTCGTCGAGGACCTTGCCGTTGAGGATCTTGGCGCCGGGCGCGACACCCTTGTACTTGCCGCCCGACTTGGCACCCGTGCCCGCCGCGATGGAGGCGACATGCGT
>NZ_JBHUXV010000289.1:0-2408 GCF_042669125.1 Streptomyces sp. NPDC057253
GACCGTCAGGGTCCGCCCCTCGTCGTCGCGTACCCGGCGTCCGTCAGTCCTTGCCGGGCGGTTGAGGCGGCGGACCGAACGGATCGACCAGGTCGACGGGCGGAGCCTGCTTCGAGCGGTGCGAGCCCGGCTTGCAACCGGCGAAGGGGCCTGCCGGGTCCCGCAGGATCTGCATGGTCGGGTTCAGGTAGTCGCGGTGCCAGCCGGCAGGCCCGGTCATGCCGGACTCGGAGGCGGTGTCGCTCAACTCCGCCCAGGCGAGCCACAGCCCGTGCAACTGGGCCACCGCTTCCGGGTGCTCCCACCAGCGGGAGCACCACGGGGCGTGGGAGGTGACCTCGCGGCCGTAGACCGGCAGCAGCACGTGATGTACCCACAGGGTCAACTGGCGCAGCGACCGGCCGTATTCGGACCCCTCCGAATAGAGGATGAACTTCGGCGTGGAGGGCTGTTCCGGGGCCTCGGCACGGGATCCCTCCGGCGCGTGTGTCCGGAGCCCAGCGTCGGATGTGGGGACCGTCGTCATGGCTGTCCTCTCTGACGTGCGGTGGTGAAGGGCGGCTCTTTTTCTGGCTGCAACGCATGGGCCCGGCACCCGGTTCACCGAATTCCGTGACGAGCTGAACCGCTAGGCGGCGGGGGCCCGTTGAAACACCGTGACCGCCCTTGCGGCGGGATCGGATCAGCCGAATCTCCGAAGAGGAGGGCCTCGCCATGGTGGCGACGTTCGATCGGGCTCAATTCAACGCGGATGAAACAGCCGTAAGAAAACGGCTGGAGAAGTACGGGCTGCACAAGGACCCCACGTTCATGCGGGCGTTCGACGGCTATATGCACCAGCTGTCGGAGAACGGTCGTTGGATCGAGCAAGGGCACATACCCAACGAGAACTGGGCCGGCACCGCTGCGGACGACCTGATGGCCCAGTTCGACCGCCTGAACGCGCTGCACGTCCCGGCGCAGAAATGGAAGGACGCGTACCAGGACTACAAGAAGGACATCAGCAAGGCCGGGCGTTTCACCAGCTCGTTCACCACCAAGCTGACGCAGATCGCAAACGAGGCCAGGCGGCACAAGTACCTGTGGAGCAAGACGGAACCGTACTATCCGGCGAAGAAGGCGGCGGCGGACGGTGGCATGATTCTGGAGACCTCGCCTCCCGGAAAGATCCTCAACGGGAAGAACTTCGGTTTCGGGTCCTGGTCGGACGCTCCGGTGCAGGCCCGCCTCTGGACGCAGATGTCCGACCACTACGTGGACGGCGCCGAAGGGCCGGGACCGGTCAAGGCGATCATGCTCGGCGGGCGGGTGGCGGGCAGCGTGCTGTCGCGGTACGAGTGGCCGCACCTGGAGAGGATGATCAAGGAGGGGAAGGTTCCCCACATGCACGTCAAGCTGATGGGGTGGAGGAACGAATCGGAGGACTCGGCCAATTGGTCGCTGACGACAAGGGACAGTTTCAACGTTCACTCCCAGGGAACGTTCGACCGGATTCCGTCCCCGGACTCTGACTTCGCGGACAAGCAGAACCGGTGGCGTGGCAAGGAGAAGGCACGCAACGCCAGCAGTTCGTCCAGTTCTCCGAGCAGTTCAGGAAAGAGCAGCTCGTCCGGCGGCGCACTGCTCGAAAGCTTCCACCAGGTGTTCGACGATCCGACCGCGGTCGTGTGTTTGTCGGACCCGTACGCCGACGGAGCGGATATCTCGGTAAGTCCGGAAGAACTGTCCAGGGCATCATCCGGTGGCGGTGTTCTGCTCAGCACCGAGGGGTTGACGGGAGACGACCTGACCAGGGTGAACGTCCTGAACGAGATGGCCGCGCTGGAAGCGGGCAAGCAGTCGCTGAGGGAGAAGATCGCGCACTTCGAGATGCAGCAGCAGCGGCGGATCAGTGCGGCCACCGAGGCATGGAACGCCGAGCAGCTGACCCAGGACATGTCCAGGATGTCCCCCTACGGTCCTTCCAGCGGGGACATCTCTCCGCGGACGGCAGTTCCCCGCACCGGGTACTTCCCTCAGACGACGGCGCCGGTCCAGGGCATCCAGAACTTCAACCCCACTGCCGGGACCTACGACACCAGGGGGTACGCCACCTCCAATTCCTCGGGAGGCGTGCCTCTGGGAAGTGCCTCCTCCTACTCCGACTCCTCGGGAGGCGTTCCTCTGTACTCGTCCTCGGAGGGCGGAGTATCGGTGGGGAACAGGACTCCCAGTCCGAAGGAGTTCGAACAGCCGGCGCCGGCTGCATCGGCCTCCAAGCCGAAGAAGAGCGGGGGTGGCAAGAAGGAGCCGTCCGCCGCGTTGAAGTGGCTCGCGGGGGCGTCGAAGGGACCCCGCCGCTGACCACCCGCCCCTCACGGCCGGCACAGTCCAGGAAATGACGAAGGGGTGGGGCGGCGAGACCTTGT
>NZ_JBHUXV010000290.1:0-2332 GCF_042669125.1 Streptomyces sp. NPDC057253
CAGGAAAGCCTCGCGCACCCGGTCCAGGCCGAAGGCCTGGACCGGGATGTGCAGTTGTTCCCGTACCACGGTCCCGGCGACCTCGGCCAGTTCGGCGGCCGTGCGCGGACGCATGCCCGGTGAGGCCAGCCCGAGTTCCGCGGTGACGTCGTGCCGCACGATGGTCACCACCCGGTCCGGGGACAGTCCGAGGGCCAGCGCGGTGTCGACGGCCTCCCGTCCGTGGCAGTCCACGGCGGCCGTGAGCTTCACGCCCGCCGCTCGGACCCGGTCTCCCAGCCCGTCGCCGTAAGCGACGGGCTGGATGCCCAGTCCGTTCAGGAACGCGTGGTTGGCGGGGCCCGCGGTGCCGATGACGGTGGCACCGCGCTCCGCCGCCAGCTGGCTCAGCAGCACCCCGACCCCGCCGGCTGCCGCGCCGACGAGCAGGGTGTCGCCTGCCCCGATGTCCAGCAGGTCCAGGCAGCCCAGCGCCGTACGCCCGGGCGTCGGCAGCGCGCCCGCCACGTCCCAGGACAGGCCTGCCGGCTTGCGCACGAGCTGCGTGTCCGGCACGACGAGTTGTTCCCGTACACACCTCCGGTCGGCGAAGCCGATGACCTCGTCACCCACCTCGACCGGCGAGCCGTCGAGGTGCCGCGCGCCGGGTCCGGCCTCGTCGACCACACCGGCGAAGTCCTGTCCGACGCCCCGCGGGAACGGGTCGTCGCAGGTGTACGGCGGACGACCGGAGCGCACCTTGGAGTCGAACGGGTTGATGCCCGCGGCCCGCACCCTCACCCGTACCTCGGCCGGGCCGGGGCGGACCTCCGGGACATCGGCGACGACGAGTACGTCGGGGCCGCCGTAGCGGTCGTGCAGGACGGCCCGCGCGGTGCCGTCGGCGGCCGTGGATCCGCTCTGGCCCGCGGCGGCGAACCCGGTCCCGCCGGACGGGACCGGAGTCACCGCTCGCCCCGGGCGGTCGCCGCCGCGTGGGCGCCGGCCAGCCGGCCGAAGGTGTAGCTGAACCCCGAGATGGCGCCGGACATGATGTACGGGTAGGTGCCGCCGTACAGCGTGTTGGCGTCCCTGCCGCCGGCGTACAGCCCGGGGACGGGGTTCTGGCCGGCGTCGAGGACGCGTCCGTGCTCGTCGATGGGGATGCCTCCGGAGCTGCCGTAGCTGCCGATGCAGAAACGTGCGGCGAACAGTCCGGTGTCGGGTTCGATCGGTCGCAGGTGGCGGGCCGGCTTGAACAGTTCGCCGTCCAGGCCCTCGCGGCAGGCCGCGTTGTAGGTCTCCACGGTGGCTTCCAGCTCCACCGCCGGCACACCGATCGCCTCGGCCAGCTCGCCCACGCTGTCCGCCCGGAACAGGTGCGGGTAGCCGTCGGCGACGGCCTTCGTGACCTGGCCGGCGAGGTCGGGGAGGGTGCCCGGGTGATGGAAGAGACGGTAGAGCTGGTAGTCCAGACCGTGCCGGTCGTAGTGGTCGGCGATCGAACCGCTGAGGATCATGTAGGCCTGGCTGCCGGGCTGGCGGCGCACCGCGTTGGCGGCGTCCGCCGGGTTGGCCACGATGTCCTCGGCGACGAAGCGCCTGCCGTGCCGGTTGACGAGCAGGTTGGGCTGGCGGAACGCACTGAGATCCGGGGCTGTGCCGCCCGGGCCGCCGTAGGGGTCGGGCAGGTAGATGTACGTCTCCAGCATCGAGGGGGCTTCGCCGGCGCCCGCCTCACGGGCCATCCGGATGCCCTCCCCCTGGTGCTCGGGGTGCGTGAACATCGCGAAGGTGAACAGGTCCTCACCGGGTACGAACCCGGTGTACCGCTCGATCAGCTCCGGCGAGCCCTGGAAGCCGCCCGCGGCGAGCACGGTCGCCGCCGCACCGATACGCCGCGTGCTCCCGTCGGCGGTACGTACCTCCACGCCGACGACCTGGCCGTCGTCGACGATCAGCTGGGTCGCGAGGGTGTTCAGGAGGAACCGGGCGCCGAGTTCCCCGGCGCGGTCGGTGAGGACGTCGGCGATCACCGGGTTCTCGGGGTCGTGCCGGATGTGCCAGGTCGGCTTCGCACCCGTGTAGTAGGGCACGACGTTGTCGAAGTGCACCCCGAGGGAGTTGAACCAGGCGATGGTGGGGCCGGAGTGGCGGACCAGGGTGGACACCAGCCGGGCGTCGGTCCGCCAGCGGGAGTGGTCCATCAGCAGCCGGAAGGCCTCCTCGCGGGAGAGGTCGACGTGCAGTTCCTGCTGCATCCAGCTCTCGACCGCGAACATCCCCAGGCTCGCGGGATTGATCCGGTAGGGGCCGCCGGTGCGGTCGGACTTCTCGACCACGACGACCGAGG
>NZ_JBHUXV010000291.1:0-2330 GCF_042669125.1 Streptomyces sp. NPDC057253
GTGATGGAGTCACGGGAGCCCGGCCGGCAAAGGGAATGACGTCGACGTCAGTCGTTGACGCACTCGTTGCCGAACGCGGGGTTCAGCAGACCGATCACGTTGACGGTGTTGCCGCACACGTTGACCGGCACGTGGACCGGAACCTGGACGACGTTGCCCGACAGCACGCCCGGGGAGTGGGCGGCGGCGGCCTGGGCGCCACTGTCGGCGGCGGCGAGGCCGGCGCTACCCGCGACGGCGGCGGCCGCAACGGTGGTCAGGGCCAGGCCCTTCGCAATACGCGACATGGAGAGCTGCTCCTTGGGTTGACACAAACATCCGGGCGGGGATGCCCGGCGCTGTGTCAACGCGTGGCGCGCTCAGGGGTTGTGCCCCCAATGGGGTGATCTCAGGGGCGCCCCGGCTTCACCGCCTCGACACACTTGCACCCTTTGGCCTGATTAATACGGATAGCGGCTAGTGTGGCGGACCTCCCGAAGCACCCCTATAGGCATCCCATCGCACTCATGGGGACCGTACGTTCCGGAAGGGCCACACCGGTCATGCGTCAATCCCGGGTCCGCCGCCGCGCCGCCCTCTGGCGGCTTCTCCGCCCCTCCCCGCCCCTCCTCGCCGGCGACGGCGAGGAGGGCCGCACGGGTGACTCGCTCACCCCTTCGACGGACCGCCGGGTGGGTGGAGCCCGCCCGGACACCGCCAACCCCCGTACGGACGTACCGGATTCGACCATCGGTGAGCCCGGACCAGCGGTGGGACGGGGTGAGCGCGCGTACTCGAACACCCTCGGCCACGCCTCCGATGTGTTCGATCCGGGCAAGGCGGCCGGGTCCGGTGGTGACCAGCGGGCCTTCCGGCTCGTTTCCCAGCGCGACGCGGCGTGGGCCGGTGTGCTCTCCGCCGCCGTCGACGCCCGCAAGTGAGGCGCGTTCCCGCCCCTCTTGAGCACCACCCGTGAGCGAGGAAACCGCGCATGCAGCAGTCAGCCACCGACCCTCGGCCGCGGGTCCTGCACGTCACCCAGCCCGTGGACGGCGGGGTCGCCCGGGTGGTGACGGACCTGGCGCGGGCCCAGCTCGCGGCGGGCCTGCACGTCACGGTCGCCTGTCCGGAGGGCCCGCTCACCGGCGCGCTCCGGGCCGTCGGCGCCGACGTGCGCCACTGGCACGCCACCCGTTCGCCCGGTCGTGCGCTCCCCCAGGAGGTACGGGGGCTCGCCCGCGTGCTCGGCGCGGCACGGCCCGACCTGGTGCACGCGCACAGCGCGAAGGCCGGGCTCGCGGGCCGGCTCGCGGTGCGGGGGCGGATCCCCACCGTGTTCCAGCCGCACGCCTGGTCGTTCGAGGCGGTCGGCGGGCTCACCTCGGCGCTGGCGCTGCGGTGGGAGCGGGAGGGGGCGCGCTGGGCGCACCGGGTGGTGTGCGTGAGCGCGGCGGAGCGTGCGACCGGCGTGCGCGCCGGGATCGCCGCCCGCTGGAGCGTGATCCCCAACGGCATCGAGCCCGAGCGGTTCCACCCCGCGGCCGTCGGCACCGTACGCGCGACGCTGCTGCCCGAGGTCGATCCGGCGGCCCCGCTGGTGATGTGCGTGGGGCGGCTGTGCCGGCAGAAGGGGCAGGACGTGCTGCTGCGGGCCTGGGAGTCGATCCTCGCGCGCGTGCCCGGCGCCCGGCTGGTGCTGGTGGGTGACGGTCCCGACGCCGCCGCCCTGCGGAACAGGTCACCGCGGTCCGTGGTGTTCGCGGGGGCCGTCGACGACATCGTGCCCTGGTACCAGGCCGCCGACCTGGTCGTGCTGCCCTCGCGGTGGGAGGGCATGGCGCTCGCCCCGCTGGAGGCGATGGCGTGCGGGCGGCCGGTGGTGGTGACGGACGTCGACGGCGCCCGGGAGAGCCTGCCGCCGCATCTCGCGCCCCGCTGCCTGGTACCGCCGGACAGTCCGGCCGCCCTCGCGCGCGCCGTCACCGATCTGCTGCTCGACCCGCTCCTGCGCGAGTCGCTCGGCCACCAGGGGCGTCGGCACGTCCTGGCCACCCACGACGTACGGCACACGGCCGGGGCGGTGGCGGACGTGTACCGCGAGCTCCTCGGCGGCGAGTTCGCAGGGCGCGTCGCGCCCACCGAATACAGGGAGTCCATCCACTCGTGACCGCGGAAAGTACCGTCCCCTCGCCCGGCGGGCAGCCACGGAATCTGCGATTCTCGCCTGTCTCGCTGATGCCGCCGCGCCGCACCGCCACCGGCTTCCGGTTCCCGCTGCGGCGGCCTCCGGCCCGGCCGGCCTCGCCGGTGCCGCTGCTCGCGGCCGACGCCGTCGCCGCGCTGATCGGCGC
>NZ_JBHUXV010000292.1:0-2328 GCF_042669125.1 Streptomyces sp. NPDC057253
GGGCGACCGGGCCCGGGTGCTCATCAGCAGCTGCTCCTCCAGCCCGGCGGCTGTGTTGCCCCTGCCATGCCCACCGGGCAGGACCTCGACGCCACCACGCCGGTGCGTGCGCCGGGCACATGGCTCGGCCAACCGGCCTGAGCACCGCATTAACAGTCGTCTCAGGTTCGCTCCGTACGAAATAGGCATCCAGATAAGCGATCAACTCGTATGTAGGAGGCCAGAGATGGCAGTCAACGCAGCGCCGTCGGGGGAAGCCCCGGCCGGTCGGTTGGCAGGCCGGTGGGTGCCCTGGTTGGTGATTGGCCTGTGGCTGGTCCTGGCGGTGGGCATGGTGCCGCTGAGCGGAAAGTTGAGCTCGGTCACCACCGACAGCGCCGTGGACACCCTGCCGGCCAGTGCCGAGTCCACCAAGGCGGCAGTGCTGGAAGACAGTCTCCCCGACGGTGACAGCAACACCTTCGTCTTCGTGTACCACCGCGCCGGCGGCATGACCGCTGCCGACCGCGCGACGGTCGAGCGCCACTACAACACCCTTGCCAAGCGGTACCCGCCGAAGGCGACGGCGGCGGCCGGCGAGGACGACGAGGGCTCACCGATGAGAGCCTCCACCGACCGCAAGGCGATGATGTTCACCCTCGATGTGAGCACGGCCTACGGCGAACCGGAGACGCTCGTCGGCCCGTTGCGTGACGCGGCGAAGGACCGACCCTCCGGGCTGGAACTTGACGTAACGGGCCCGGGCGCGATCGACGGCGACATGGACGCCGTCTTCGACGGCATCGACGTGCAGGTCCTCCTCACCACCATCGTCGTCGTCACGCTCCTGCTCATCCTCACCTACCGCAGCCCGGTGTTGTGGCTCATCCCGCTCATGGCCGTGGGCGCGGCCGCACTCACCGCGATGGCGACCGTCTACCTGCTCGTCAAGGGCTTCGGCATCGTGGTCAACGACCAGAACTCGGCGCTGCTGACGATCCTGGTGTTCGGCGTCGGCACGGACTACGCGCTGTTGCTCATCGCTCGATATCGGGAGGCACTGCACCACCATGAGAACGTCCGGGTCGCGATGGTCCACGCGCTGCGCGGCGCGGCGCCGGCCATCGTCGCGTCCGCGGCCACCGTGGTCGCCGGCCTGCTCTGCCTGCTCGTCGCGGACCTGAACAGCACCAGCGGCTTGGGCCCGATCGGCGCGGCCGGCATCCTGTGCGCGCTGGTGGCCATGCTGACGCTGTTCCCGGCCGCACTCGTGGTGCTCGGCAGGCGGATCTTCTGGCCGGCCATCCCGCGGTTCAGCACGGCCGTGGAGGACAAGCCGGGGCTGTGGGGACGGCTCGGCACCGCCATCAGCCGCCGCCGATGGGTCGCGACGCTCGGCTCGCTCGGAGTCCTCGGAGTGTTCGCCCTCGGGCTGGCGGGCAACACCGGCGCCTTGCGGGAGCAGGACCAGTTCCTGTCGGCGCCGGAGTCGGTCACCGGCTTCACCGTTCTCCGCCAGCACTTCCCGGAGCTCGGCGGCCAGCCGATGACGGTCTTCACGCGGCCGGCGCAGCAGGAGCGGGTGCTCGACATCGTCAAGGACACTCGCGGGGTGGCCCTGGCCGTCCCGGAGCAGACGAGCGGTGGCTGGGCCAACATCTCGGTGTTCCCGAAGGACGCGCCGGACACCGTCGCGGAGTACGACACGATCAAGCGGGTGCGCACCGCCGTGCACGCGGTGCGTGGGGCGGAGGCGATCGTCGGCGGGCCTAGTGCGGAGAACCTCGACACCGAGGTGACCACCAGCCGCGACGAGAAGCTGGTGATCCCGCTGGTGCTCGCCGTCGTCCTGATCGTCCTCGGGCTGCTGCTGCGCGCGATCGCGGCCCCGCTGATCCTGATGGCCACCGTGGTCGTCTCATTCGCCGCAGCCTTCGGCGGCAGTGTGTTCGTCTTCGACACGATCCTCGGGTTCAAGGGAATCGACTATTCGGTGCCGCTGCTGGCCTTCCTGTTCCTGGTGGCGCTCGGCGTCGACTACAACATCTTCCTGGCCAGCCGAGCCCGGGAGGAGACCGTGCGGCTCGGCACCAGAGAGGGCATGCTCAAAGCCCTCTCCGCCACCGGCGGCGTCATCACCTCGGCGGGCCTGGTCCTGGCGGCCACGTTCGCGGTCCTCGCCACACTTCCGCTGGTGATGCTGATCGAGGTCGGGTTCCTGGTCGCCTTCGGTGTGCTGCTCGACGCCCTGCTGGTGCGGTCGGTCCTGGTGCCCGCCCTCACCCTGCTGATCGGCCGGCGGATGTGGTGGCCGAGCCGGCTGTCCCGTCCAGCGACGGACCTGCCGGA
>NZ_JBHUXV010000293.1:0-1924 GCF_042669125.1 Streptomyces sp. NPDC057253
GGCCCCGACCCCGCCGCCCGGTCCCCGGGCGCCCGTGATGCCGGGCTCATGGCGTGAGCCCCTCGCAATCCCATCCACCAGCACGGAGTCAGGAAGATGACAAAAAGCGCCTCGGACGTGTCTGTGAGCTCGCCGAGTCCGCCCAGGAGACGCAACAAGTACACCCTTGCGCCGCTCGTCCTCATCGCGGCCAACGTCGTGCTCTTCGCGTTGTTCTTCGTCTGGCCGGCGGTGATCGGGCTCCTCTACTCCTTCACGAACTACACGGGCGTGGGGCCGTTCCAGTGGATCGGGCTGGACAACTACCAGAACCTGTTCGGGGACTCCACGTTCTACGACGCGCTGACCCGGACGCTGCTCTACACCGTCCTCTTCGTCCCGCTGAACTTCGTGGTCTCGCTGCTCGCCGCCAACCTCGTGGTGAGCAAGCACGCCAAGGGCGGTTCGGTCGCCCGGGTCATCTTCTTCATCCCGTGGCTGCTGTCGCCCATCGTCGTGGGTGTCCTGTGGCGCTGGATGTTCGGCGAGAACTTCGGACTGGTCAACTACATCATCGAGAAGTTCGGCGGAGACGCCGTGCCGTGGCAGTCGAACGCGGACCTCTCGCTGCTCGTGGTCGTGATGGCGGCGGCCTGGGCCTGGACGGGCTTCACGATGCTGCTGTTCATCGCGGCCATCAAGAACGTGCCGGTGTCCTACTACGAGGCCGCCTCGCTCGACGGCGCCGGCCCCTGGCGCCAGTTCTTCAGCATCACCCTGCCGAGCATCGCGCCCACCTCGTTCATCGTGATCCTGCTCAACACGATCAACTCGATGAAGGAGTACCCGGTGTTCGTCGCCCTCAACAACGGCGGACCCGGCACCTCGAACAACCTGCTCGTCCAGTACATCTACGAGACCGGCTTCAAACGGGGCCAGATCGGCTACGCGAGCGCCGCGTCGTTCGTGCTCATGATCATCCTGATGGCCGTCGCGATCATCCAGCTGATCGTCAACCGGCGGGTGGAGAACCGATGACAACCACAGACATCCCGCGCCCGGCCGACGTCGGCTCCCGGCGGAGCGTCGCCAGGAAGCGGCCCCGCAAGACGGCCACCGGTGGGCTCCGGCAGGCGGTGTCCGCGACGACACTGCTGTGGCTCATGGCGTGCCTGTACGGCTTCCCGGTGCTGTGGTTCATCCTCAGCTCCTTCAAGCCGGCCAGCGACCTGTTCTCCTATCCGCTGACGCTGGTCCCGCACAACCCCACCCTGTCGGGCTTCAAGGCGGCGTGGGACAGCGCGAACTTCTCCCAGTACTTCATCAACACGGCCATCGTGTGCGTGATCACGACGATCCTCACGGTGGGTGTCAGCTGCTGCACCGGGTACGCGCTGGCCAAGTACGACAACCGATGGCTCAAGGCCTTCTTCATCTGCATCCTGGCCACCACGATGCTGCCCGGCGAGGTCATGCTCGCCCCGGAGTTCCTGGTGGTCCGCAACCTCGGCCTCTACAACTCCTTCGCCGGCATCATCCTCCCGGCCGTGCTCACCGCGACCGGATGCTTCATGTTCCGCCAGTTCTTCCTGACGGTCCCCGACGAACTCGTGGAGGCCGCCCGCATCGACGGCGCCAAGGAGCTGTCGATCTTCCTGCGGATCATGGTGCCGCTCTCCCGGCCCATCATGCTGACCCTCGCCATCCTGTCCTTCCAGTGGCGCTGGAACGACTACATCTGGCCGCTGCTGATGCTCAACGACCCGAACAAGTTCACCGTCCAGATCGGCATCCAGAGCATCGTCGGCGCGCAGAACATCAACTGGTCGGTCCTGCTGGGCGCGTCGGTCATCTCCATGATCCCGCTGATCGCCATCTTCCTGGTCTTCCAGAAATACGTCATGGGCGCCGACATCAATGCCGGACTGAAGGACTGACCTTGCCC
>NZ_JBHUXV010000294.1:0-1916 GCF_042669125.1 Streptomyces sp. NPDC057253
GGTTCCGTCCGCGGTGGTGGTGCTGGAGGGGCTGCCGCTGACCGGGAACGGCAAGCTGGACCGCAAGGCGCTGCCCGCACCGGACTACACGGCAGGCGCCACCGCCGTGCGGCGCGGCCCGGCCACGCTCCAGGAGGAGCTGTTGTGTGGTGCGTTTGCGCATGTCCTCGGGTTGTCCGAGGTGGGCGTTGACGATGACTTCTTTGAGCTTGGTGGGCATTCGCTGTTGGCGACGCGGTTGGTGAGCCGGGTGCGTGCGGTGCTGGGTGTGGAGTTGCCGTTGCGGGCTCTTTTTGACACGCCGACTCCGGCTGGAGTTGCTGCTGTTCTGGGTGGGGTTGGTTTGGCTCGGGAGGCGCTGGCGGTGCGGGTGCGGCCGGAGCGGGTTCCGTTGTCGTATGCGCAGCAGCGGTTGTGGTTCCTGGGGCAGTTGCAGGGGCCGAGCCCGACCTACAACAACCCCACCGTGGTACGCCTGACCGGCGTTCTGGATCGCGAGGCTCTTGAGGGGGCTCTGCGGGATGTGCTGGAGCGGCACGAGGCGCTTCGCACCGTGTTCGGAGCCACAAACGACGGCGAGCCGTACCAGCGAGTCCTCTCCCTCGACGAGGCCGGCTTCGACCTGCCGGTCGCCGAAGTGGGACCGGAAGGGATTACGGAGGCGGTCGCTGACGCCACCGGGCACGCCTTCGACCTGAGTGTTGAGATCCCGCTGCGGGTTTGGCTGTTTGCTGTGGGTACGGATGAGCACGTACTCGTGGTCGTGGTGCATCACATTGCGAGTGATGGCTGGTCGAACGGTCCGTTGGCGAGGGACTTGTCGGCTGCGTATGCGGCGCGGTGTGCGGGGCGGGCTCCGGAGTGGGAGCCGTTGCCCGTGCAGTACGCGGACTATGCGCTGTGGCAGCGCGAGCTGCTGGGTGCAGAAGGCGATCCGGACAGCTTGATGTCACGCCAAGTGGAGTATTGGCGCCGAATACTGGCGGACGCCCCTGACGAATTGGTCCTTCCCTACGACCGTCCCCGTCCCGTAGTCCCCTCGCATAGGGGTAGCGCGGTGCGGCTGAGCGTGCCGGCGGGGGTGCATGCGCGGCTGTTGGAGTTGGCGCGGGAGCGGGGCGTGACTCTGTTCATGCTGATGCAGTCGGCGTTGGCGGTGACGTTGTCGCGGCTGGGCGCGGGTGTGGATATTCCGATCGGTTCGGCGATCGCGGGCCGTACGGATGAGGCGCTGGACGATCTGGTCGGCTGCTTCGTCAACACCCTCGTGATCCGCAGTGACCTGTCGGGGGATCCGACGTTCGCTGACCTGCTGGGGCGGGTACGCGAGGCGGGTCTCGGGGCGTTCGCGAACCAGGATGTGCCGTTTGAGCGGTTGGTGGAGGAGCTGGCTCCGGCCCGGTCCCTGGCCCGCCATCCCCTGTTCCAGGTCATCCTCACTTTCCAAGGCGTCAACGCCATGACGGCAGTGGATGCCGAGACAGGTCTGGAGCTGTTGGGCCTAGAGGCGAGCGGCATCTCGATGGAGCAGGTGGGCGCGAAGTTCGACCTTGCCCTGGTGATGGGCGAGGAGTTCGATGCGCAGGGTGCCCCGGCAGGCCTGCGCGGACGTCTGATCGCTTCGATGGATCTGTTCGACGAGGCCACGGCCGAGCGGATCGTGGGTTGCCTGTTGAGGGTTGTCGAAAGCGTTGTTGATGACCCGGATGTGCGGGTGTCTGGGGTGGATGTGTTGGGTCCGGGGGAGCGGGCCCGGGTGCTGGAGGAGTGGAACGACACGGCGGTTGCGGTGCCTGAGGTGATGGTGCCGGGGCTGTTCGGGGGGCAGGTGGCACGGACGCCGGGGGCTCTTGCGGTGGTTGCGGGTGGTGTGTCGGTGTCGTTTGGGGAGTTGGAGGCCCGCGCGAATCGGCTGG
>NZ_JBHUXV010000295.1:0-1896 GCF_042669125.1 Streptomyces sp. NPDC057253
GGGTATCCGTCCTCGGTCCGGCGGCTCGGTCCATCGAAGAATGGGCTCTGTAACGGACGCCGGCCGCTGCGGGCGGACACCCCCCACCCCGTCCCCTTCACGCCGTACGCGGCCAACGGTCCGGTGGGGGCGGGCGCGGCCGGCTAACGGTCCCGTCGTAGCGCGCGTACCTGCAACTCCTCAGGGGCGCGGGGAACTGCGCGACCAGCCACAACGGACCCGCACCCGCCCCGCAACCGTACCCGGCACATCAGTAGGCGCCCGGCCCAAGCCCAGCGCAGCGGGGGCGCGGGGAACTGCGCGACCAGCCACAACGCACCCGCACTCGCCCGACAACCGAACTCGGCACATCAGTAGGCGCCCGGCCCACAACGCACCCGCACCCGCCCCACAACCGCACCCGGCACATACTGAGGCGCCAGACCCCCGGCCCAGGGAGCCCCGTGACGCAGCACCCCCTCCTCACCGAGCTCACCCGAAGCGTGAGAGCCGAGGCTCACTCGCGTGACCCCGCCGCCTGCCCCTGCGGCGCAGCCACCCTCGCCGACCGCCCCGACGCCACCGTCGTCCGGCACGCGGACACCGTCGCGAAGGCTCACGCCCCCGACACGGCCCCCGCCGACCTCGCTCCCCGCCTCACCGCCGCCGCCCACCTCCCCGGCATCCTCCTGCCCCCGCTCCACGCGACGCACGTCGACCTGCACGGCAGACTCGTCACCTTCTGGCCGTACGGCGAACCCGTGGACCCGGAGGATCCCGACGCCGCCCCCTGGGAGCCCGCCGCCACCCTCCTCGCCCACCTCCACCGCACTCCAGCCCCGCCCGGCCTGCCTCCCATGAGGGGCCCGGTCAAGGCCGCCCTCGCCGTCGCCAGGCTGCTCAAGGCCGCCCGGCGGAGCGACCACCCCGCCGTCGCCCCCGTCCTCCGTGCCTGGTCCACACTGCCGCCCTGGGCCCGCGCCGAGACCCCCATGCGGGACACCACGACCCTCTGCCACGGCGACCTGCACCTCGGGCAGCTCGTGCGGCACCCCACCCCCGACGGCCCCTGGCGTCTCATCGACGTCGACGACCTCGGCGTGGGAGAGCCCGCCTGGGACCTCGCCCGCCCCGCCGCCTGGTACGCCTGCGGTCTGCTGTCCCCCGAGGACTGGGGCCTCTTCCTCGCCGCCTATCGCGCGGCCGGCGGTCCGGCCGTTCCCGCCGTCGGCGAGCCCTGGCCCGCCCTGGACGTGCCCGCCCGCGCCCTCACCGTGCAGACGGCGGCCCGGGCCGTGGCCAAGGCGATCGACGCGGACCGGCCCCTCGACGACGTGGAGCGGGCGGTCGTCGACGCCTGTGAGCGAATGGGTTCCGCCCCGCCGGAGTTGGCCGACCATTTCGCGAAGTAGGGTGCAACCGACCAGGGCCGGACGGAGTCTGTCCTGGCGTAATGCCAAGCAGGACCAACGGGCGAGGAGTTGAGCCGACGATGCAGTGTCCGAAGTGTCACGCACCGATGCACACGTACAACCGCAACGGTGTCCAGATCGAGCAGTGCAGCGGCTGCCGCGGGATCTTTCTCGACTACGGCGAGCTGGAGGCGCTGACCCGCCTGGAGGGCCAGTGGGCCGGCGGTCCCGCCGTTCCGCCGCCCCCGGCCGCTCCGCAGTACCCGGCCCAGCCCGGCGCACCGGCCTGGGGCGCCCCGCAGCACGGCGGTCACTACGGTGGCCACGGCGGTCATCACGGCGGCCACCACCGCAACCGCGGCTTCGGCCACATGCTGTTCTCCAGCTGACCGGTCTCCGGTCGACGAGAGCCGAAGAAGCCCCCGGCCGCAGGGCCGGGGGCTTCGGTGTGTGCGCGATACTGGGATTGAACCAGTGACCTCTTCCGTGTCAGGGAAGCGCTCTC
>NZ_JBHUXV010000296.1:0-1646 GCF_042669125.1 Streptomyces sp. NPDC057253
GCGCCGATGCCGAGGCCCAGCGCCATCAGGACGATGTCGTTGGTGATGGCGAACGCGCCGATCACGCCGTCGAAGGAGAAGGAGGCGTCGAGGACCTCGAGGTAGAGGAACATGAAGAACGCGGCCTTGCCGGCCATCACGACCGCCGACTTGGGCTTGCCCTCGCGTTCGGCGCGCTCCTCCTCCTCGTGCTCGCGTTCCTCCTCCTCTTCGAGCTTGTCCTCGAAGTAGCCGGAGAGGCCGCCGACCACCATGTAGGTGATCAGACCCGCGATACCGGAGATCAGGACGGTCTGCGCCTTGTCCACATGGGCGCCGCCGTGCTGGTGGGCGTGGGTGGCGAAGGTGAACGCGGTGACCAGCAGGACGACCAGGGCGATGCAGACCGACAGCATGTCGACCTTGCCGAGCTTGGCCAGCGGGCGCTCGATCCAGCGCAGCCACTGGATGTCGCGGTCCTCGAAGATGAAGTCAAGGAAGATCATCAGCAGGAACATGCCACCGAACGCGGCGATCGCCGGGTGGGCGTCGGTGACCAGCTCCTGGTACTGGTCCTTGTTGTTCAGCGCGAGGTCGACCGCCTCGATGGGCCCCATCTTGGCGCTGATCGCGACGATCACGACGGGGAAGACCAGCCGCATGCCGAACACGGCGATCAGGACGCCGATGGTGAGGAAGATCTTCTGCCAGAAGGCACTCATCTTCTTCAGGATCCCGGCGTTGACCACCGCGTTGTCGAACGACAGGGAGATCTCGAGGATGGAGAGGATCGCCACGACGCCGAAGCCCTCCCACCCCCCGTAGAAGACGGCGGCGACGAGGCCGAGCGCGGTGACCGCGAACGACCAGCCGAAGGTTTTGAGAACCACTGGCTACCCAATCCGTACGTGTACGGGGCTCCCCCGTGCCGCACTCGGCTTTACGAACTTTTGAAGCCGAAGTCTAGTCGGCCCCCGTTCGCGGCCCACCCTGCCCCGGATTTTGCTCATATCGCGTTATGAGACGTTGACCCCGAAGTCCAGGGCGATGCCCCTGAGGCCGGACGCGTACCCCTGTCCCACCGCCCTGAACTTCCACTCGCCCTGGTAGCGGTAGACCTCGCCGAAGATCATCGCGGTCTCGGTGGAGGCGTCCTCGGAGAGGTCGTAGCGGGCCAGTTCCTGGCCGTCGGCCTGGTTGACGACGCGGATGAAGGCGTTGCTGACCTGGCCGAAGGTCTGGCCGCGGTTGTCGGCGTCATGGATGGAGACCGGGAAGACGATCTTGTCGCAGCCCGCCGGCACCCTGGAGAGGTCGATCAGGATCGACTCGTCGTCGCCCTCGCCCTCACCGGTGAGGTTGTCGCCGGTGTGCTCCACCGAGCCGTCCGGGCTCTTGAGCTGGTTGTAGAAGATGAACCACTCGTCGCCCATCACCCGCCCGCCCGCGCACATCAGGGCGCTGGCGTCGAGGTCGAAGTCGGCTCCGGTGGTGGAGCGCGCGTCCCAGCCGAGCCCCACCAGAACCTGGGTGAGGTTGGGTGCGGCCTTGGACAGGGAGACGTTTCCTCCCTTGGCGAGCGTGACGCCCATGTGCTGTTCCCTCCCCGAGACTGTGCTTGTGTGCTGTACCTGCGCGTCCGGCGCCGCACGCAAACCGTGCGGCGC
>NZ_JBHUXV010000297.1:0-1632 GCF_042669125.1 Streptomyces sp. NPDC057253
CGACGCGGCCCGGCGACTGTGCAGGAAGAGATCCTGTGCCAGGCGTTCGCCGAGGTCCTCGGCCTGGACAGCGTCGGCGTCGACGACGACTTCTTTGAGCTTGGTGGGCATTCGCTGTTGGCGACGCGGTTGGTGAGCCGGGTGCGTGCGGTGCTGGGCGTTGAAGTGGAGATTCGGGCACTGTTCGAGTCGCCGACGCCAGCTGGACTGGCGGCGAAGTTGGCCGAGGCAGGGCAGGCACGTGCGGCGCTGGTGAAGGTTGAGCGTCCGGCCCGGGTGCCGTTGTCCTACGCGCAGCGACGGCTGTGGTTCATCGGGCAGCTGGAAGGGCCGAGCCAGACGTACAACAGCCCTGTTGTACTGAGTCTGACCGGGAAGTTGGACCGTCAGGCTCTGGCTGAGGCGCTCCGCGATGTCCTGGGGCGGCATGAGGCGCTTCGCACGGTGTTTCCCGTGGTCGACGGCGAGCCGTATCAGCGCGTTCTGGGCATGGACGAGCTCGCATGGGAGCTGACGGTGACCGAGGTCGCCTCGCCGGACTTGTCCGAGGCGGTGGCTCGGGCGACACAGCATGCGTTCGACTTGGCAGTTGAGGTACCTGTGAGGGCCTCGTTGTTCGCAGTGGGCCCGGACGAGCACGTTTTTGCACTTGTGGTGCATCACATTGCGGGTGATGGCTGGTCGATGGGTCCGTTGGCGCGGGATTTGTCGATGGCGTATGGGGCGCGGTGTGGGGGTGGCGTTCCGGGGTGGGAGCCGTTGCCGGTGCAGTACGCGGATTATGCGTTGTGGCAGCGGGACCTGCTCGGTGCGGAGGAAGACCCAGGGAGCCTGCTCTCCCGGCAGATCGCTTACTGGCGAACTGAACTGGCGGGTGTTCCGGAGGAGTTGGGCCTGCCGTTTGATCGTGCGCGTCCTGCGGTGGCGAGTCATCGTGGGCACAGTGCGGGGTTTGTGGTGCCGGCGGGGGTGCATGCGCGGCTGGTGGAGTTGGCGCGGGCCGAGGGTGTGACGCTGTTCATGCTGATGCAGTCGGCGTTGGCGGTGACGTTGTCGCGGCTGGGCGCGGGTGTGGATATTCCGATCGGTTCGGCGATCGCGGGCCGGACGGATGAGGCGCTGGACGATCTGGTCGGCTGCTTTGTGAACACGTTGGTGTTGCGGACGGATCTGTCGGGTGATCCGTCGTTCGCTGAGGTGTTGGGGCGGGTGCGGGAGGCGGGTCTTGGGGCGTTCGCGCATCAGGATGTGCCGTTCGAGCGGTTGGTGGAGGAGCTGGCCCCGACCCGGTCCCTGGCCCGCCACCCCTTGTTCCAAGTTGTCCTCACGTTGCACAACACTGCCGAAGCCAGCCTTGATTTGGCTGGTGTGGGTGTGGAGCTGTTGTCGACGGCTCGTCCGGCGGCGAAGTTCGACGTGGACGTGATGGTGGGTGAGCTGTTCGACGCCGAGGGTGCGCCTGCGGGTGTGCGTGGTGCGGTGACGGTGGCGGCGGATCTCTTCGATGAGGAGGTTGCCGGGGCGCTCGCGGGCCGTTTGGTGCGGGTGCTTGAGGCGTTGGTGGAGGATCCGTCGTCTCGGGTGTCTGGGGTGGATGTGTTGGGTCTGGGGGAGCGGGCTCGGGTGTTGGAG
>NZ_JBHUXV010000298.1:0-1592 GCF_042669125.1 Streptomyces sp. NPDC057253
ACCGTCCCCATCGGTACCCGGACCCTCTTGCGCACCTCAGTCCCGCACTCCAAGAATCGCCACATAAATCAACGAAATAGGTTAAAACGACCTCTAAGAGGTCGTTTCCTTTGGTGATGGTCCTGGTGAGGGCTCGCACCGGTAGGTGTGCGGGTGATCGCCGTTGAGCCGTTGATGTCAGCGAGTGGCCTCATAATGCGCGGCATGAGTGAGCGTTACGAGATCGTCTTGTCCTGCTTCCTGCGCAGCGACACCCCAGAGGCTGAGCTGGCAGCCTGCCGTTGGCATCTGGGCCTGGACTCCCACTGCCCGGAGGGCCTTGACGAGGAGAAGCATCCTTGGCCGCTGTTCCTTACGTATCCCAGCAGTGAGCTGCCGGGAGGAGACATGGCGACCATGCGGAGATCGGAGAGGGTGGACGAACTCGGCCGTCCGATGTGGGAAGTCTTCGCGCGCAACTACTCGATCGACGACAATCTGCCGCTGCTTGATGCCGTGCTGACACTGGTGGCTCCGCACATCGCGGTCCCGGGGTACGGGGGCTATCTGCGGCACGAGTACGACACGGAGCCGACCGTGTTCGTGTTCCGGGATGCGGACTACGCCCAGGTGTCGCTTGGGCAGGTCAGCTGATCGGGGCCAGGGACGTGCGGTGTTGGGTGAGCCGACGGCAACCGATGAGGGCCGCGGCGATGGCGACGAAGGAGAGGAAGTGTTCGGCCTTGCGTTCGTAGCGTCGGTGGAGGCGTCGGCAGCCGGCCAGCCAGGACACGGTTCTCTCGACCACCCAGCGGTGTCGGCCCAGCCGCTGTGGAGACTCGATGCCCTTGCGGGCGATGCGAGGACGGATGCCCCATTGGCGCAGCCATCGCCGCAGGTGGTCGTAGTCGTACCCCTTGTCGGCGTGCAATTTCGCCGGCTTCCGGCGCCGGGGCCCGCGGCGGGATCGGATGGGTGGGATGCCGCGCACGAGCGGCTCCAGGCCCAGGCTGTCGTGCATGTTCGCGCCGGAGATGCCCAGGGACAGCGGCAGCCCATTGCGGTCGCAGATCAGATGGATTTTCGATCCCAGTTTGCCGCGGTCAGTCGGATTCGGTCCCGTCAGTGGCCCCCTTTTGCGGCCCGCAGACTGACCGAGTCGATCGCGCATCGGGACCAGTCCAGCTCGCCCCGCGCTCCGAGTTCGTCGAGGATCACGCGGTAGAGCCTGGCCCAGAGCCGGTCCCGGCTCCACTGGGTGAACCGGCGGTAGACCGTGGGCCAGGCCGGGCCGAACACCGGCGGCAGTTGCCGCCAGGTGCAGCCCGACGTCGCCACGAAGATGATCGCCGCCAGGGCTTCGCGGTCACCCGCTCGACGCCGACCACCGCCCTGCGGACGTATCACCACCGTCGGCGGCACCACCCGCCGGAACAGCACCCACAACTCGTCCGGGACCAGCCGCTCAACCAGATCCGCCATGCACCGATCAACGAACGATCACACCAAAGGAAACGACCTCTAAGAGGTCGTTTTAACCTATTTCGTTGATTTATGTGGCGATTCTTGGAGTGCGGGACTGAGGTGCGCAAGAGGGTCCGGGTACCGATGGG
>NZ_JBHUXV010000299.1:0-1570 GCF_042669125.1 Streptomyces sp. NPDC057253
CCGCTGGGGTGGCCCCTCTCCATGTGTGCGGCCGGTGGGACTCGAACCCACACGGGTGTGAACCCACTGGGACCTAAACCCAGCATGACTGCCAGTTCCATCACGGCCGCGCAAAACGGTCATCAAGCTGACCGGCAGCGTTCAGTGTACGGGTTGGGACATCACGCGACGAGGGAAGTCCTCGCCTCCGTAAAGCGGCCCGCGCCGGATGTTCCGGTGCGGGCCGTTCGGCAGGGGGACGCGAGACCTCAGATGCCCAGGTCCTTGATGATCTTCGCCACGTGGCCCGTCGCGCGGACGTTGTACAGGGCCCGTTCGACCTTGCCCTCCTCGTCCACGATGACCGTGGAGCGGATGACGCCCATGTACGTCTTGCCGTAGTTCTTCTTCTCGCCGTACGCGCCGTAGGCCTCCGTCACGGACTTCTCCGGGTCGGCCAGCAGCGTGACCTTCAGGGACTCCTTCTCGCGGAACTTCGCCAGCTTCTCCGGGGCGTCCGGGGAGATGCCGATGACGTCGTAGCCCGCGCCGGCCAGCACCTCCAGGTTGTCCGTGAAGTCGCAGGCCTGCTTCGTGCAGCCGGGGGTCAGCGCGGCCGGGTAGAAGTAGACGATGACCTTGCGGCCCTTGTGGTCCGACAGGGAGACCTCGTGGCCGTCGGCGTCGGGCAGGGTGAAGGCGGGGGCCACGTCCCCGGGCTGGAGTCGCTCGCTCATTGGGTCAGCGTAACCGGGGGTCCTGACAGTGCGGTCGCGCCGGGAACTGACAGACTGTCCACGACACGTACGAAGCGACTTCGGAGGGCCTGCCGTGGCGGACACGTCGGACATCAGAACCCCGGCGCAGATCGAGGCGGACATCAAGCGCCGCCGCGAAGTGCTGGCCGATACGCTCGACGAGATCGGGGTGCGGGTGCACCCGAAGACGATCGTCGGGGACGCCAAGGCCAAGGTCGTCTCCAACATCGATCACACGCTCGGACGGGCCTACGTCTCCGTCAACAAGGCCGTCACCGAGGTGAAGGCCCAGTTCGTGGACGAGGAGGGCTCGCCCCGCCTCGAGCGTGTCGTGCCCGTCGCCCTCGTCGCCGTGGGACTCGTGGGGCTCCTCGCCCTCGGTGCCCGGCGTCGCAAGGGCTGACCCGGCCGCGTACTCGGGCGTCGAAGACAGGTAGGTTCAGTGGCGTGAGCGCCAAGAGAAACGACACCCCGCACGACAAGCTGCCCATCCGGATGCTGCACGACCGCGTGCTGGTGCGGCAGGAGAACGGTGAGGGCGAGCGACGGTCGGGCGGCGGCATCCTGATCCCGGCCACCGCGGCCGTCGGGCGTCGGCTGGCCTGGGCCGAGGTCGTCGCCGTGGGACAGAACGTCCGCACCGTGGAGCCGGGCGACCGTGTGCTCTACGACCCCGAGGACCGCGCCGAGGTCGAGGTGCGGGGCGTCGGGTACG
Organism: Streptomyces sp. NPDC057253; assembly: GCF_042669125.1. Taxonomy (NCBI): domain Bacteria; kingdom Bacillati; phylum Actinomycetota; class Actinomycetes; order Kitasatosporales; family Streptomycetaceae; genus Streptomyces; species Streptomyces sp. NPDC057253. The sequence goes on from NZ_JBHUXV010000299.1 coordinate 1,453, forward strand.
TCCTCATGCGCGAGCGCGACCTGCACGCCGTGGCCGCCGACCGGTTCGAGGGCTCCGAGGACTCGACCGGCCTGTACCTGTAATACGACGGCGAAAGGGGCCGGTGACCATCGTCACC
>NZ_JBHUXV010000300.1:0-1493 GCF_042669125.1 Streptomyces sp. NPDC057253
CCCCCGTTATCTTCTTGGCGGTCCTGCAAGAGGGCTGCTGGCCTCCGGGCCCGGCATGACTGGTCCCCCCTGTCGAAACGATGACCTGGGGGGTGGTGTCACCGGGCCCGGGAGGCGCCGTTGGAGACGCTGATGAGAGGTCCGACTACCGCCTGGCCTGGCGCAATGCCCGGCCGCTTGCGGGCGGCAGGTCTGCATAACGTGGATGCGCGAATACGACGCCAATGCCCTGGCCAGCACCGTACGAACCCCGTTCGGGAGGATGGGTTGGACGACATCGACGACGTGGGCGTCTTCCTCGGCCTGGACGTCGGCAAGAGCGCCCATCACGGGCACGGCCTGACCCCGGCCGGCAAGAAGGTCTTCGACAAGCAGCTGCCCAACAGCGAGCCGAAACTGCGAGCCGTCTTCGACAAGCTGGCCGCGAAGTTCGGCACCGTGCTGGTGATCGTGGACCAGCCCGCCTCGATCGGGGCCCTGCCCCTGACCGTTGCCCGGGACGCTGGCTGCAAGGTCGCCTACCTGCCCGGACTGTCCATGCGACGGATCGCCGATCTCTATCCGGGCGAGGCGAAGACCGACGCCCGTGACGCGGCGGTGATCGCTGACGCCGCACGGACCATGCCGCACGCCCTGCGCTCGCTCCAGCTGACCGACGAGATCACCGCCGAGCTGACCGTGCTGGTCGGCTTCGACCAAGACCTCGCGGCCGAGGCCACCCGCACCTCCAACCGGATCCGCGGCCTGCTCACCCAGTTCCACCCCAGCCTGGAACGCGTCCTGGGCCCACGCCTGGACCACCCCGCGGTGACCTGGCTGCTGGAACGCTACGGATCCCCGGCCGCCCTGCGAAAGGCCGGTCACCGCAGGCTCGTTGAGGTGATCCGCCCCAAAGCTCCACGCATGGCCGCCCGGCTGATCGACGAGATTTTCGACGCGCTCGACGAGCAGACCGTCGTGGTCCCGGGCACCGGCACCCTCGACCTCGTGATCCCGTCCCTGGCCCGCTCGCTCGCGGCCGTCCACGAACAGCGACGAGCCCTGGAAGCACAGATCGGACAGCTGCTGGAGGCTCACCCTCTTTCCGCGGTCCTGACCTCGATTCCGGGGGTCGCGGTCAGGACCGCCGCCACTCTGCTGGTCACCGTCGGCGACGGCACCAGCTTCCCCACCGCCGCCCACCTCGCCTCCTACGCCGGCCTGGCACCGACAACAAGATCGTCGGGGACCTCGATCCACGGCGAACACGCCCCCAGAGGCGGCAACCGCCAACTCAAACGGGCGATGTTCCTGTCCGCGTTCGCCGCCCTGCACGACCCCGCCTCCCGCACCTACTACGACCGCTGCCGGGCCCGAGGAAAGACCCACACCCAGGCACTTCTCCGCCTGGCACGACAACGCATCAACGTGCTCTTCGCGATGCTCCGCGACGGCACCTTCTACGAACCCCGAACCCCACGCCTCGCTTGACCAAAGACATAGAGGCACCCCCC
>NZ_JBHUXV010000301.1:0-1370 GCF_042669125.1 Streptomyces sp. NPDC057253
TTCCAGCACCGGGCAGGCGTCAGCCCCTATACTTCGCCTTACGGCTTCGCAGAGACCTGTGTTTTTGCTAAACAGTCGCCTGGGCCTATTCACTGCGGCTCTCTCGGGCTTGCACCCTAACAGAGCACCCCTTCTCCCGAAGTTACGGGGTCATTTTGCCGAGTTCCTTAACGAGAGTTCTCTCGATCACCTTAGGATTCTCTCCTCGCCTACCTGTGTCGGTTTGCGGTACGGGCACCTCTCACCTCGCTAGAGGCTTTTCTTGGCAGTGTGGAATCAGGAACTTCGCTACTAAATTTCGCTCGCCATCACAGCTCAGCCTTCACGGGAAACGGATTTGCCTATTTCCCAGCCTAACTGCTTGGACGCGGATATCCAATACCGCGCTTACCCTATCCTCCTGCGTCCCCCCATTGCTCAAATGGTGAGGAGGTGGTACAGGAATATCAACCTGTTGTCCATCGCCTACGCCTTTCGGCCTCGGCTTAGGTCCCGACTAACCCTGAGCGGACGAGCCTTCCTCAGGAAACCTTAGGCATTCGGTGGAGGGGATTCTCACCCCTCTTTCGCTACTCATACCGGCATTCTCACTTCTAAGCGCTCCACCAGTCCTTCCGGTCTGGCTTCACAGCCCTTAGAACGCTCTCCTACCACTGTTCGAAGAACAGTCCGCAGCTTCGGTGATACGTTTAGCCCCGGTACATTTTCGGCGCAGAGTCACTCGACCAGTGAGCTATTACGCACTCTTTAAATGGTGGCTGCTTCTAAGCCAACATCCTGGTTGTCTAAGCAACTCCACATCCTTTTCCACTTAACGTATACTTTGGGACCTTAGCTGGCGGTCTGGGCTGTTTCCCTTTCGACTACGGATCTTATCACTCGCAGTCTGACTCCCAAGGATAAGTCATCGGCATTCGGAGTTTGACTGAATTCGGTAACCCGGTAGGGGCCCCTAGTCCAATCAGTGCTCTACCTCCAAGACTCTTACCTTGAGGCTAGCCCTAAAGCTATTTCGGAGAGAACCAGCTATCTCCAGGTTCGATTGGCATTTCACCCCTACCCACACCTCATCCCCGCACTTTTCAACGTGCGTGGGTTCGGGCCTCCATTCAGTGTTACCTGAACTTCACCCTGGACATGGGTAGATCACCTGGTTTCGGGTCTACGACCACGTACTCATGCGCCCTATTCAGACTCGCTTTCGCTGCGGCTCCGCATCTTCTGCTTAACCTTGCACGGGATCGTAACTCGCCGGTTCATTCTACAAAAGGCACGCCATCACCCGTTAACGGGCTCTGACTACTTGTAGGCACACGGTGCCCGACCCGGCCGGGATCTCCCCGACCGGCACCGAGGCTGGCCTGCACCGC
>NZ_JBHUXV010000302.1:0-1291 GCF_042669125.1 Streptomyces sp. NPDC057253
AAATCACATACGCCAACTGCTGTGGCGTCAGTGTGATGTCAGGTGCGGTCACCGGCCCGGCAGCCAACGAGGCGACCACCGCGGGATCATCCAGCGCCACGGTCCGCGTCGAGCTCAGTCCTTCGGCCGTTCCCCCTACGCCCACCAGAAGGTCCACTCCGGCGTCAGCAAGCATGAACGTGAGCCGCTCGGCCGGGTACTCCGGATCCAGTGGCAGATAGGCTGCTCCCGCCTTCCACACGCCGAGGATGGCGGTCACCATGTCCACCCCGCGTGGCAGGCACAGCCCCACCACATGGCCGGTGTCCACGCCCGCGCCGACCAGCAGGTGGGCCAGCCGGTTCGCCCGCTCGTCCAGGTCCGCGTACGACACCTCGATGCCGTCGTATACCACCGCTGTGGCTGTGGGATCGGCAGCCGCACGCTCCGCGATCAGCCCCGGGACCAGCGCTTCCGGCAGCTCGACAGCCGTGTCGTTCCACTCTTCGACAACCCGTCGGCGTTCGACCGTGTCCAAGACACCGATTGCACCCAGCCCGGCTTCCGGCGTGCTCTGCAGCGCGTCGGCCAGATTCTGCAGGCAGGTGCCCAGCAGGACGCACAGCTGCTCCGGGTCCGCAGGGCCCACCGAGTCGACGGTCAGGCCGAAGCCGGTCCCGTAATCGTCCACGGTGACGGCCACTGGATAGTTGGTCGCGTCCTGGATGTGCATCGTGCTGATGCCTTCGAACGCGGATTCTCTTCCCTGGTCTGCTCGGGTCCCGGGGTGCATGCTGTGCCGGTAGTTGAAGATCGAGGTGAACAGTGGGCTGCCGCCCGCCACGCCGCTGGCCTGCTGTGCAAGGGTCAGCGGGGCGTGCTCGTGGACCAGGAGCTCTGCAAGCTGATGCCGCAGGTCCGACAACGCCTCGCCCACGCCGGACGATCCCACCCGCACCCGCACCGGCAGTGTGTTCAGGAACAGCCCCGGTATCCGGTCCGCGCCCGCCCCGGCGTTCATCCGCCCGAACAACACGGTCCCGAACACGACGTCATCCCGGCCACTGACCGCCGCCAGCACCCGCGCCCACGCCAGATGGAACACCGTCGCCGCACTCACACCCAGCGAACGCGCCAACCCCCGTACTTCTTGAGCAACTTCCTCACTGACTGCGAGACGTGCCCGTTCCGCAGCACTGCCGTCGCCGCGAACATCGAGCAGGCCGTACGGGGCCGTGGTCTCCTCCACATCGCCCAACAGCTCGGCGAAGTACCGCTCATGCTCCGCACGCGGCACACCCAGGCGGGCCTG
>NZ_JBHUXV010000303.1:0-1249 GCF_042669125.1 Streptomyces sp. NPDC057253
CCCGCCCGCCGTCTTCACCCCCCTGTCACGGCGCCGCGCGCACCACGCGCCCGACCGTCCGGGGGTCTGCGTACCACGTGCTCGACAAGGAGGCTGTCCATGTCCGCGTCCGTTTCCGTACCCCGGGTCGGCGTCTGGCTGATCGGGGCTCGCGGTTCCGTCGCCACGACGGTCGTCGCGGGTTGCGCCGCCCTGACCGCGGGGCTGCACCCACCGACAGGCCTGGTCACCGAGACACCCCCCTTCACCGACAGCGGCCTGCCCGCTCTGCGGGGACGTGATGCTGCGGGTGGCTCCGGCGGGCTCGGGGAGAGCTTGCCCGGACATGACTCCGCCGGTCGCTCCGGGGAGCAGCGGTGAGGGCGAGGGGAACGACGGCGCCGCTCGGGCCGATCGAGGGCGCCGACGGAACGTCACCCCAGCCCACCGCGCTCCTGCCCCTGGGGACTGCACACCCCACGGCGCTACAGGGCACTGCCCGCCGAGCCGGTCGCACCGACCGCGCCCGCGCCTGGGTCGAACTCCTGCGGCTCCCGGCCCTGTTCACCGTGCCCGGTGACGCCCTCGCCGGCGTGGCCGCGGCCTCCGCCCGCCCCACCCCCCGCACCTTCCTCGCCATCGCCTCCTCCCTCTGCCTCTACGAGGCCGGCATGGCCCTCAACGACTGGGCCGACCGCGAGGTGGACGCCGTGGAACGCCCCCACCGCCCCCTCCCGTCCGGCCGCATCCACCCCACGGCAGCCCTCGGCGCGGCCTGCGCCCTCACCGGCGCGGGCCTCTCCCTCGCGGCCTGCGCGGGCCGCCCCGCACTCGCCGTCGCGGCACCCCTGGCGGCCACCGTGTGGGCGTACGACCTGGCCCTGAAGAACACACCGCTCGGCCCGGTCGCGATGGCAACGGCCCGCGGCCTGGACCTGCTGCTGGGAGCGGCGGCGACGGCCGGGGGAGGGGCGGCGGCGCGCAGGAGGCGCGGCGGTGATGCCGGGCGGGTGGTCGGAGTCGGCGACGGGAGCCGAGTGGTCGGTGCGGGCGATGTGAGCCTGACAGCCGGTGCGGGCGAGGTGAGTCGGATGCTCGGAGCCGGCGGCCTGAGCCGCACGGTCGGTACCGGCCGCCGGAGCCGGATGGTCGGACCGGTCGGCATCGGCCGCGTGAGCCGGTCGGTCGGAGCGGTAGGCATCGGCGGCATGGGGCGGGTGATCGGAGCGGTCCGACCGGGCCGGCAGGCCCGCCCGGTCGGCACCCACGC
>NZ_JBHUXV010000304.1:0-1241 GCF_042669125.1 Streptomyces sp. NPDC057253
GCCCCCTTCCGGTCCGCGACCGGACGGGGGCAGCGGCACCTCGACCATCCCCATCACGTACGACACCCCAGGGAGACCCCCATATGTCCAAGGCATGGATCATCACCGGAGCCGGCCGCGGTCTCGGCCGCGAGTTCGCCGCCACCGCGCTGAGCCGCGGCGACCGGGTGGCCGCCACGGCCCGCGACACCGCCGCGCTGGACGACCTCGTCAAGCAGTTCGGCGACGCGATCGTGCCGCTCCAGCTCGATGTGACCGACCGCGAGCAGGCGTTCAGCGTGGTGCAGGAGGCCCACGACCGTCTGGGCCGCCTCGACGTCGTCGTCAACAACGCCGGCTACGGCCTGTTCGGCGCGGTCGAGGAGATCAGCGTCGAGCAGCTGCGTCACCAGCTGGAGGTCAACCTCTTCGGCGTACTGAACGTCACCCAGGCCGCCCTGCCCCTGCTGCGGGCTCAGGGATCCGGGCACATCGTCCAGATCTCCACCGTCGGCGGCGTCGCCGCGTTCCCGCTGATCGGCGGCTACCACGCCTCCAAGTGGGCCCTGGAGGGCCTGACCGAGTCCCTGGCCCAGGAGGTCGCCGGCCAGGGCATCCACGTGACCCTCGTCGAGCCCGGCGGGTTCGCCACCGACTGGGCGGGCGACAGCGCCGTCTGGGCCGAACCCCAGACCCCCTACGACCCCCTGCGCGCCGCGATGGCGGCACAGCGTGACAGCCTCCCGGCCGGGATGATCGGCGACCCGAAGGCCGCCGGGCCCGCCCTGCTCAAGATCGTCGACGCCGAACAGCCGCCCCTGCGCGTCTTCTTCGGAGCCTTCCCCACGCAGCTCGTGCCCGACCTCTACCAGTCCCGGCTCGACACCTGGGAGGCCTGGAAGCAGGTCGCGCTCGAAGCCAACGGGAACGGCGCGACGATCACCTCCGTGGAGATCGCCGGCCACTGACGGGCCCACCGCCTCACGCGGTACGCAAGCGGCGCGGTCGGGGCCGCCCGACATGACGCGGATCCGGTGGTCTTCGCCCCGCACTTGGCCACTGCGAGCCGCGGCGGAGACGTCCGCAGCGTGATCTTCCGCAGGGACCGCGGTGAGTGCGGGTCGCGGGAGGTCCACCGGACCCGCGTGAAGCCGGGCAGCCCCCAGTCAAGGGCGCCCCGCGGCAAGCGCACCTCCCCGGGGGGCCCCGGGGGGCCCGCCACCCCGCCGCCGCAACACGGCGGTGTGGCGCGCGGCCGGGCC
>NZ_JBHUXV010000305.1:0-1151 GCF_042669125.1 Streptomyces sp. NPDC057253
CGTAGACGGTGTAGCCGAGGGACTGGAGCTTGAGGGCGGTGGCCTCACCGATGCCGGAGGAGGCGCCGGTGACGAGAGCGGTCTTGGTCATGGGGGTTCCTAGCGATAAGGTGAACTTGGGTTCATGAACTACTATGAACCACGGTTCACGTTAATGCAAGTCCCGGAACCCACACCCACCCCGGAAGCCGCCTGACGAGACCCGAAGCCCCTGATCCGTCTGGAGAGTGAAGTCCCATGGCCCAGGCCCGAGCGCCGCGCGCGGATGCGGTCCGCAACCGCAAGAAGATCCTCGACGCCGCCCGCGAACAGATCACCCTCAACGGACCCGACACCGGCATGGACGAGATCGCTGCCGCCGCCGGTGTCGCCGTGGGCACCCTCTACCGCCACTTCCCCACCAAGACCGACCTCGTCGCCGCCGTCCAGGCCGAATACAGCGGACGTGTGGCCGCCGACGTCGAAGCGGCCCGCCAACGCGCCGCCGACGGCTCCCCCGCCTTCGACGAGATCACCGCCTTCCTGGCCCGCGTCGTCGAGGCCACCGCCACCAACCACGCCGTCAAAGCCGCCGCCCGCACCCTCGGCGCCCACGCCGTCGATGCAGACGCCGAACACCGTGCCCTCACCGCGCTCGCCGACCTCATCACCACCGCCACGGCCGACGGAGACCTCCACCCCGACGTCACCGTCGACGACATCTACCTCCTCATCTCCGCCGCTCCCACCGACCACCCGCCCACTCACCGCGCCCGCTGGCTCACCCTCGTCCTCACGGGCCTCACGACTCACACCCGCTAGGCAAGGGGCCGGCACTCCGGTGCGATACCTCTGCGCCGATCACGTGGCCGGCAAAGGCGCGCCGCGGCCGTGCCCCGGGCAGTCAGACGAGAGCGCGTCGCCTTCCTCGGTCATGCCGCCACCGAGGTAACGGCGACGCAGTGGACCTGCCGCATACGAGCGTCGGGCGCTGTTGCTGTCCGGGTGCTGGCCCCCTCCGCGGCGGGTCACGGCGTGACCTGGGGCGGCGAGCCGGAGCCGGGCGGGTTCAGCGGCCCGGCCGAGCGGCAGACACGCGAGGATCGGCGCCGGGGTGTCCTGGTCCACCGGGTCCGCCCGGGACGTTCGCGTGAAGCCGGGCGCCCTTGACT
>NZ_JBHUXV010000306.1:0-1128 GCF_042669125.1 Streptomyces sp. NPDC057253
AGAGGTCGTTTTCTCCCGTTGTTTCATCCCGGAATCTTCTATTTGGTCTGCGGTGTCGGGTCGCGCCAGGAGATGGTGTTCTCGCGGGTGAGGCGGCGGGCCATGAGGTCGGCCATAGCAAGTTGGATCATGGCCTCGGAGCGGGTGGACAGGGTCTCGTAGTCGCGGGCGAGACGTCGGTGGAGCATCAGCCAGCCGTAGGTTCGCTCGACGGCCCAGCGCTTCGGAATCGGGGTAAATCCCCTGGTCCCAGGGTTGCGAGCGGTGATTTCCATGTCGATGCCGAGGGCAGCGGCGTGCTCGACGAGGTGCTGGCGGTAGCCGCCGTCCACCCACACCTTGCGGATGCCGGGGTGGTCGACGGCGACTTGATCCAGGAGCCAGGTCCCGGCGACAGAGTCCTGCACGCTCGCCGCGGTGACCAACACGGCCAGCAGGAGACCGAGGGTATCGGTGACGATGTTGCGCTTCCGTCCGACGATCTTCTTCCCAGCGTCGATGCCTTGGCTGGAGACATGAACGCTGGTGGAGGTCTTGACGCTCTGGGCGTCGATCACGCAGGCCGACGGCTCGCTCTTCCGTCCTTCCTTCTCCCGTAACAGTTGCCGGAGCAGGCCGTTGAGCTGAGCGAACACGCCTTCCTGCTGCCACTTCGCGAAGTAGCCGTAGACCGTGTTCCAGTGCGGGAAGTCGTGCGGGAGATAGCGCCACTGGACCCCGGTGCGGTCCACGTACAAGATCGCGTCCATGATGTCGCGCAGATCGTGCTCGGGCGGCCGGCCGAAGTCCAGAGCCCGGCCGCGACGCTCGAAGCGCCAGGCTGAGAGCAACGGCTCGACCAACTCCCAGCGGGCATCGGACAGATCACTCGGATAGGCGCGTCGTGTCGGCATGCTTCCGGCGTATCGCCGCGGACCGAGTGCGCCCAGGCGCACCGTAGCGGCGCCAGAAGCACACAGCCACGAAGGCTGGGCATCCTGGGATGAAACAGGAAGAGGTCACCTCCAGCCCCACCGGTCGCCCCGCCTAGCCCACCGTCCCCATCGGTACCCGGACCCTCTTGCGCACCTCAGTCCCGCACTCCAAGAATCGCCACATAAATCAACGAAATAGGTTAAAACGACCTCT
>NZ_JBHUXV010000307.1:0-1097 GCF_042669125.1 Streptomyces sp. NPDC057253
ACCGGGTTCTCCGGTGCCCCCACGGCGTTCGGGTGCCGTTCGCACCGGCCGGCGCGGGCGGGTGCGGTGGTGCCGCGTCGCCGCGGTGCCGGGTGGCTCGCGAGGGACAGCCCTGCGGCGCCGTGTGTTCCACGCCTTCCGGGACGTCAGTGGTCCTGGAAGAAGCTCCACATCAGCTGGTTCGCGCTGATCTCCTGGGTGACCGTCCCCAGTACGGGCGGCCACGGCACGGTCGCCCCCGGCCAGGTGTGGCCGCCCCCTTCGATGACGTACATGGTGACGTCCGCGCCCCCGCGGCAACCGGTGTGGTCGGTGCGGGTCACGTGTTCGGAGACCCGGGTGTCCCGGGGCTCCCGGCGGCAGCCGTCGAGGGCCGCCCATCGGTTCGTGGCGGCGACGGCGCCGTAGCCCCAGTACGCCGCACCGCCGCCCGCGAACGGGTTGATCTGGTCGCCGGTTCCGGCGAACGACAGGACCGGCACCGGTCGTCCGGGCGTACAGGTCTTGGGGTCGGGTACGAAGCCGCCGTCGGCCCCCGCCGTCGGAGCGCCCGCCCGCAGACCCGCCACGGCGGCGATCGCCGCCACCCGGCCCGGATGGTCGCAGGCGTACTGCGACACCATCCTGGCGCCGCCGGAGTAGCCGGTCGCGTAGACCCTGCCCGCGTCGGCGCAGCCGGTGCGTACGAGCTGCGTGATGGTGTCGGTCAGGAACTGCTCGTCGTCCGGGCCGTCCCCGTCGGTGACGTGCGGGACGTTCCACTGGTATCCGGCGCCCACGACCATGGCGCCCTGGGGCGCGGCCACCAGGAAGCCCTCGTTCTCGGCGGTCTCCTCCAGTTGGCTGCCGTCCAGCTGATAGGCCGCGGTGCCCTGGCTGCCGTGCAGGTTGAGCACCAGGGGAAGTCGGCCGTTCACCGTCGTGCGGTGCGGCGCGTACACCACCACGACCCGGTCCAGTCCGCCGGAACGGACGGTGAGGGTCGTGCGGCCCGGCTCCAGCCGGCAGCCGCGGTTCGCGGTGCCGTCCTCGGCGGCTGCCGAGGACGGCACCATGACCGCGGCGGTGGCGAGTGCGGCTGTCGCACAGGCGAACAG
>NZ_JBHUXV010000308.1:0-1075 GCF_042669125.1 Streptomyces sp. NPDC057253
GAGCTACACCGCTGCGATGCGATCGGCCCCGCCTTGCGGCGGGAACCTCTCACACCAGAGCCCCAAAACGGAATCGAACCGTTGACCTTCTCCTTACCATGGAGACGCTCTGCCGACTGAGCTAAGGGGGCCTGTCGCTTTTTCGAGGTTTCCCTCGCGGCAACGGAATAGATCATACCCCGAACAGACCCGTGCTCCCAACCCGCTCAGAAAGCAGGCTGAAGCAGTCCCCCGAGCGCATTGCACGCGGCCACGACCCGCTGCATGTCCCGCTTGGTCAGCGAGGCGTCCACCGGCAGGGCAAGCGTCTCGTCGGCGGCCCGCTCGGTCTCCGGCAGCGACACACAACGCCGGAACTCCGGCAGCCGGTGCACAGGCGTCTTCACCGGCACCCGGCAGTCAACTCCCTTGCCGCGCAGGGCCCGGGCGAAGGCATCACGGTCCGGACGCCCGTTCCCCGGAACCCGCACCACATACTGCTGATAGGTGTGCCCGACCCCGCCGTCCGGCGTGCGCACCCCCCGCAATTTCCCGTCGAGATAGCAGGCCCGCTCCCGACGCTGCGCGACCTCGTCGTACGGCGCCTCGGACTCACCCTCCTGCAGGACCAACAGCCCGTGCCGCTGCCCGACTTCGAGCAGCCGCCGCATGTCGGCCGGCCGACCGAAGCGGTGCACGACAACGACGGCCGCCGTCCGCGGAGTTACGGCCGCTTCGACAGCGGACGCGTCAAGGCAGTAGGTCGACGGATGTATGTCCGCGAACACCGGGAGCGCACCCGCGAGTGTCACCGCCTCGGCAACCTCGACATTCCCGAAGGCCGGTACGACGACCTCGTCACCGACTCCGACGCCGGCGGCCCTGAGCATTGCAGCAGTACCCATGCTTCGGATGGTGGTTGCGCAACGTGAACTTCAAGTGACGCACAACAAAAAAGGGTTGGACCCCGAACCGAAGTTCAGGATCCAACCCTTTCAATGATTGTTCGGCGGTGTCCTACTCTCCCACAGGGTCCCCCCTGCAGTACCATCGGCGCTGTAAGGCTTAGCTTCCGGGTTCGGAATGTAACCGGGCG